>CAZEEG010000015.1:0-60729 GCA_964511065.1 uncultured Pirellulales bacterium
TCTGCCGTTTTCCAGCTCTGCCGTTTTCCAGCGCGATTGGCCGCGCTTCCAAGGGCCAGCACGAAAGTAAGCGGGCATTCGCTGCACAGGCATCAACAAACACCCTGCTCCAGGTCGCAAGGGGCGCCTCCTTGCAACCCGGGCCGGGCATTTAGGATGCACGGTCAACTTCGCAGACGTTACAGTCCACTGGGCCGCGACTTGGCACCCAGGGGTAGCGCCTGGAAAAGTTAACCGCGCACATACGCTTACACGTGCGGGTGCCGCCGAGTCGCTAGAAGATGCCCTCACGCGGACGAAGGTACGGAAAGCCCGCGATCATTGGGGTTATAGCGCTCCTCGACGACCTGACGTACCTAATCTTCGTTGAAGCAACGTGCAGCGTTTGGACGTTTCAGGCCGTGGTACGTTCGGCTTCTGGCGGGGCGTGACCGATCAGCACTCGTTGCAGAACTGATCGATTTCTTTCTCGGCCCGCTCCCGCTCGTAACCGTATTTCTCCTGGAGTCGGCCGGCGAGTTCTTCGCGGCGGCCATCGATGCGGTCCACGTCGTCATCGGTGAGTTGGCCCCACTTCTGACGCAACTTGCCTTTGAATTGCTTCCAATTGCCTTTGACTTGATCCCAATTCATGGGGTGATTCCTTAAACGGTATTGATGGTTCCGCTCATGTCCCAAGCGGCCGGCTCCCACGCATCACGCGGTGACTTCCTTAAGCACGAAGCCGCGATCAACCGTGTTGTTAGCGTTCGCCGCATGGGTGCGGTCGGGCGGAACGTAATTGCAAGCGTTGTGCCGAAGACGGCTGCCTGTTGGTGTTGCCATCGGCCTGCCGGCAGGATGAAGCAAGCATTTGGCCCCGGCCGTTGCGCCGTGAAGCAGCACAGGACGGCCGCCCAAGTTCGTTGGAATTTTGCTGCCTGATGCAGGGACTGGCCTGGGATAGACGGCTGTGAGACTCATGGTCGGCCGCAAGCCAGTTTGCCTGCCAGGCGTGCATCACGGTCGGCCATTGATGGCCGCTAACCGGTGCTCCGGGGCATGCTGGGGGGTTGCCTTCACCTCGAAGGTCCGTTGCTGGTTGCAGCCATCTTCTGAAAGGCCGCTGGTTCTGCTGGCCAGCGGATCGTTCATCACACCAGCCGCTCATCACACGGCCATTAGGGCTCAACGTTCCAATCACCAGGGCAAGCGCTGCCCGCCGGTTTGACGCGGCAGGCGGCATGTTGCTTGCAATCGCAGAGCAACTGTGGCCGCAGGCGAATCGTTGCTGAGGCCGGGTTTCAACACCACGATGCGAGGGTAAGGACAGCCATGGGTCTTTGGGAGATCGTACTGATCGTGCTCTTGGTATTGCTGCTGGCCGGTGCCTTGCCGATCTACCCTTACAGCCGAAGTTGGGGCTACGGTCCCAGTGGCGGATTGGTGACGATTCTTATCATCATTCTGATCTTGGTTCTGATCTTCTAGGAGGGGGGCAGCACCGGGGCAATCCAATACGCGCTGAGCCCTCTTTCCGCCCGTACCGGGCTGCGGCATAGGCAGTGCGCGGCCGACGTTGTACCCTTTAGGGAGATTGCACACCCCCGCTGGCCACGCCGCAACAGCGGCAACCAGGCAGCGCGGGAGAGGTTTGCATCCCTCTGGCGGATTTGCCGCGGGGTATTTCGTTTGCCGAGTGACCGCATGGAATCGCACGAGCTTGCCCACCTGGAACTGCTGGCCGAAGTCGACGCCTTGCTGACCGATCTGCAGCATTGGGCCGACCGCGCGCCAACCTGGCCGCCGGCCCGAACCTGCCAGGCCTTGGTGCGGCGGCTTACCGAACGCACGCAGTCGCTGCGGGTCAGGCTCGATGCCCCGCTGGTGGTCGCCACGCTGGGCGGAACAGGCAGCGGTAAGAGTTCGCTGGTCAATGCACTGGTGGGCGAAGAAGTCACCCAGACCGGCCGCATCCGCCCCACCACCACCGATCCGGTGATGATCTGCCGCAGTGACGTGTCGCCGGAAATCATCGGCCTCGCGCCCGAGTTGGTCCGGACCGTACACCGCGACCTCCCCGGCTTGCACCACCTGGTGATTATTGACTGCCCCGACCCGGATACCACAGAGGACGAAGCGGCCTCGGCCACCAACCTGGCGCGGCTGAGGGCGATTCTGCCGCATTGCGACGTGCTGCTCGTCGTCTCCACGCAGCAAAAGTATCTCAATGCCCGAGTGGCCAAAGAACTGCGCGACGCTTCCGAGGGTTCGCACATGGTTTTTGTGCAAACCCACGCCGATCGCGATACCGACATCCGCGACGATTGGCGGGAGCACTTGCGCAAGCAGGGGATTGAACCCAGGGCGATGTTCTTTGTCGATTCGCTGGCGGCCTTTCGCGCGGTGCAAGCCGGGTTCAATCCGCCGGGCGATTTCGGGCGGTTGCTCGATCTGCTGAGCCGCGAGTTGGCGGGCAGTGCGGCCAACCGCATTCGCCGGGCTAACTTCCTCGACCTGCTCGCGCAAACCCTCGGCCGATGCAAAGCCAAGATTGACGAGGGGCTGCCGGCCGTTGAGCAGCTCAAGCAAGCACTGCACAAGAGCCGGTTGGAGCTGGGCGACAAGCTGGCGCAACAAATGCGTGACGAACTGCAGGCCAATCGCCGCGTTTGGGAAAACCGCCTGCTGGGCGAGATCGCCTCGCGCTGGGGATTCAGCCCCTTCTCGCTGGTGCTGCGGACCTTCCAGGGATTGGGAGGCCTGATCTCCGGCGCTGCACTGGTCCGGATGCGCACCCCGGCCCAACTGGCCATCTGGGGAGTCCTGGAGGGCGGCCGCCGGCTCCGCAGCAAAGCCATCGAAAGGAAAGCCGAGGCCTGGCAGCAGGCTCCCAACTGGGCCTGGAGCGAGGCCGACCTGGGTAAGGCGCGGTACCAGCTTGAAGGTTACGCCTTTGACGCCCAGTTGCCCAAGGACGCCCTCTCCGCGGAAGTCGTGCAGCGCGAAGCGGCCGCCGCCGGCCGCGAATTTGTCGCCAACGCCAGCAACGAGTTGCAGCGGGTGATCAGCGAGGAAGCCAAGCGCCGTACCGGCCGATTCAAACGAGGGGTCTTTGAACTGGCGCTGATAATCCCGCTGGGGTTCATTCTGTTCCGGCTGGGCAAGAACTACTTCTACGATGCCTGGCTCGGCCCCGAGTTCGGATTCACCGAGCACGCCGTGCCGTTGCTGGGGTTTGACTTTTTCCTCCAGACGATGTTCTGGCTGCTGCTGTGGAGCGCGGCGCTGCTGTGGTTATTCACCCTAGGGTTGAGCAAAGGGCTGCGCGCCCAAGTTGGCAAGCTCGCTCAATCGTGGTCGCAATCCGACGCGCTCAAGCAGCTATTTGCCGGAATGGAGCAACAGGTTCAGGACGTCGAACAGTTCGAGAAAGAACGGCAGCGGCTGGAAGCTAAGGTGGAATCGCTGCGGGCCAGCCTGGCCGAGCCCAGCCCGATGCTCGGCCGCCGCTCCGCTTAGGCGGCGCGCCGAGTTCCGTCGTTTGGGCTTGATCTGGCACACACGCGCTAGCCGGGCCTACTCGTGTCGCAGGGCTTCCACCGGGTGCATGTTGGCCGCCCGCCGAGCCGGGTACACGCCAAAGGCCACGCCAATCAACACGCTGATGGCAAACGCCAGCGGGATCGACCAGTACACGATCACCGGCTCCACACTTTTCATCACGTCGGGCAGGCTCTGCATCACGTCGGGGATGCTGCGGTCCAGAATCCACCGCACGAATCGGATGAAGGGCCGGCACAGCAGGCCGCCCAGCACGCCGGTGATGCCGCCGGCGGTCGAGAGCACCACGGTTTCGATCAGGAACTGCCGCACGATATCGCGCCGCTTGGCCCCCAGGGCGCGGCGGATGCCAATTTCCCGCGTCCGCTCGGTCACGGTCGCCAGCATGATGTTCATGATGCCGATCCCGCCCACGATCAGCGAGATGGCAGCCATCAACCCCATGAATGCCATGAACAGCATCTTGGTGGTCCTGGCTTGTTCGAGCAGTTCCTTGGGGACGACCACCGCGTAATCGTCTTCGCGGTGGTAGCGGGCGAGCGTGTCTTTGACCAGTTCGGCCGTTTCGTTGACGTTGTCGATATGGTTGATCCGCAGCGTGATTTGGCTCAGCTCGACGATCTCGAAGCTGAACGATCCTGCCTGCCGATGCACAATGAACTCGCCGATCCGCGACCAGAGCGTGCTGATCGGCACGTAGATATCGCGGTCGAATTCTTGTGCAGCAAGCGAACCGCCAATCCCCGCCGACGGCGACCGGGATTTCATCACCCCGACGACCACGAAGTATTGTTCCTGGGCTTGGACGGCCTGGCCGATGGGGTCGTCAAACGGGAACAGGGTGCGGGCCACTTCGGCCCCCAGCACGCACACCGGGTTCTTGCCGGCAACCTCGGCGGCGGTGAGAAAGTGCCCCCGGTCCAGTTCGAGCTGCAGCACGTTGGCATAGCCCGAGGTGCAACCCACCAGCCGCCCTTCCAGGTTCCGCGGTCCGGCCGAGAGTTGGGTCGGAATCTCGCGGATCATGATGGCTTCGCGGATGGTGGGAATGGTATCCACCAGACGGTCGTAGTCGGCGCGGTTCACGCCGTAGACGGGCGCCCCACCCGATTGCGAGAGGGTGGAAGGCTTGACGGTGCGGATGATGATGTTGTCGGCGCCCAGGCTGGCAATCTGCTCCTGGGCCTTGATGCTGATCCCCTCGCCGATGGCCAGCAGCCAGATCACGCTGGACACGCCCACGAAGATGCCCAGGATCGTGAGCAGCGATCGCAGCGGGTGCAGCAGCAGGCTTTTGACACCCAGTTTCCAGGGTCTGAAGAAGGCCGCAATCATCGCAGGCGCTCATCGGATTGAATGAGGCCATCCCGCAGGCGGATCACGCGGCGGGCCCGGGCGGCCACGTCGTCTTCGTGCGTGACCATGATAATGGTCTTGCCCTGCTGATTCAGTTGTTCCAGCAGTTCGAGAATGCTGGCCGTGGTGACGGAGTCGAGGTTCCCCGTCGGTTCGTCGGCCAGCATGAAGTAGGGGTTATTGACGAGGCTGCGGGCAATGGCGGCGCGTTGCTGCTGGCCGCCGGAAAGCTGCGAGGGCCGGTGTCCCAGGCGGCTTCCCAGCCCTACGAGTTTTGCCAGTTCGATGCAGCGCTTGCGGTCCTCGGGAGTGATGCGGCCGCGGTAGGACAGGGGAACTTCGATGTTCTCCACCACGGTCAACTGGGGAATCAGGTTGTACGACTGGAACACAAACCCGATGCGGTTGGCGCGAATTTCCGATAGCTGATCGTCGTTGAGCTTGGCCACATCGTCAGGACCGAGGATGAACTTGCCAGAGGTGGGGCGGTCTAAACAGCCCAGCAGGTTCAACAGGGTCGACTTGCCCGAACCCGATGGCCCCATGATGGCGATATAGTCACCCTGCGGTACGTCGAAGGTCACGCCGGCCAGCGCATGCACATTTTCCCCGCCCAGGTGATAGGTCTTCCGCAGATCGACGATCTGCGCGGCAAGTTCGGTCGGGGCGGCAGTCAGCATGGCAACAGCAAGGTGGTTTCCAGGCCCGGAGGCCAAAGGAGGAAGCGCGCCAAGGGGCGCAGGTTCATGGCAACGGCGCGGGGGGCACCCGCGCGACCGGCCTGTGGATGCAATGGCGGCCAAGCGGCAGGCATGGCCGCCCGCCGCGGAAGCTTTCCAGGCCGCCACAAAGGGCAGGTATTAGCCGCCGGTTTCATTGCCGACGCGCGTATCGGGCTGCGACCGCTGAATACCGCCCCGGCTTTCTTGGGCCTGGGCCGTGTTGGCAGCGGGCGGGTTGGCAGCGGGCGGGTTGTGTCCGCCCTGCTGATCGGACCCGAGGGGCCGGCCCGGGGCCGACGCCGACGAAACCCTCGGCGCCTGGCCATCGGGGAGGGGGCTCCAGCGGTTCTGGACAATGGCTTCATCGCGGCGCACGTCGGGCAGGTCCTGCGTGTCGATGAACTTGTCGGGGTTCTGGAGCACGACTTCGCCTTCGGAGATGCCCTCGCGGATGACGACAAACTTCTCGTTGCTCGAACCCAGCTCAACCCGGCGTACTTCGCGGCGGCCATTGGCCGACACCACGCAGTAGTGCTGCTTGCCGTGCGGATAGACCGCCTGCACCGGCACCAGCAGCGCATCGTCCTGCTGCTCCAGCAGAATGGTGACCTGCGCCGCCAAACCGGGCCGCATGTTGTTGGGCGGATCGAGCACTTCCACGTAGCAGGCGTAATCCTTCACGTTGGAAGACGACCATCGCGTGGGGATCGGGTAGCTGTCCACCCGAACCACCCGGCCGTTCAAAACGTCGCCCCAGCTTGAATCCAAGCGGATGCGGGCGGGCATGCCCTCGCGAACCAGCGCCACCCGTGATTCGTTGACCTTGGTCTTGACCTGCATATGGGTCGTATCGGGCAGGCGGAACATCACCTGCCGCTCGCGGACCAGGGCGCCTTCGATGATATCCGGCTCATCCGACCGGCGGCCGCGATCGTTGGCATACACCACTTCGCCGGGTGTGGGTGCCCGGACCAGGCAGTTCTCAATCTGCTGCTGGATGTCCTGCAGCTTGGCCACATCCAATTCGTAGGTCTTGAGCGCCGAATCGTAGTTGGCCTTGGCGATCTTGATATCGCTCTCCAACTGCTTGAGCATCTTCTCCTTGTTGAAGTCGCGCAGCACCCGCAGCTTGGTCTGGGCGGTTTCCATTTCGTTGCGGGCCTTGTCGACGGCAAACTCGTCGGCATCCAACTGCAGCGGCGACAGATAGCCCTTGCTCGCCAGGCGACGGCTGTACTTGGCAAACTGCATGGCCCGCCGCAGGTTCTCCTCCGCCACCAGCATCTCGTTCAGAATCAGTTGCTCTTCCTGCTTGAACGTGCCTTCGAGATACTCCAGCCGCGCGATCAACGCCGTTTCATACACATTGCGGGCTTGCGTCACAGCGGCCTGCGACGTGTTGCACACAATCTGCTGTTGCTGCAACTCGGCCTGAAGTGCCGAATCGTCGAGCTTGGCCAGAACGTCGCCCTGCTGGACGTAAGTGCCCTCGGGAATGATTTCCAGGATGGCGGTTGCACTGCCCTTGACCTGGCAGCGCACTTCCACGTTGCGGGAGCTTTCCAGTTCGCCGCGCTCGCTGGTTTCGTAGACAAAGGTGGTTCGCCGCACGACGTATTCAAACGGCGTGGCCTCCTCGACTTCGCCCGGCTTCAGGTAGTACCAGGCGGCACCGGCGCCGGCACCGACCACGATCAGCGCAAACAGTACCATGGTCCACGAGACGCCGGCCCGATGGCGGCCCGCGCGACGAGGCCCGCGGCCGGGCAACCCATGCCACTTCCCTGCGCTGGATGCGGATGCTGTGCTGGGCATGAGCTCTGTGAGCCGTGCTGTCGGCAGGTCGCTATTCGATCGCTGCGCCGGCCGGGTGGCAACCGGAGCTGCAGGCGCAAGCGGACATTGACGATCAGGTGGGCGGGCGGTGGCAGGATATAACATGGCAGGCAGGCTCCTGGTGGCACAGGATGCTTTGCAGGTGGGAATGGCGCAAGCACGCCATGTTGAACATTCTAGACGTTCGCTGCGCTAACAGCCAAGAGAAAGACGACCACGGTCTGATAATTTCGGCCGTTGACTCCCCGCTACGCAACCGATTGCCCTGGTTCAACTTGCGACTTCGTTTGGGCCTGGCGCTGCGCGTCAGCCATCCCCCACCTTGCGTAATTGCCCCGATTCTCCCCCTCGCGCGGCGGCGCAAACGCTGCATGCAGCGCGGCGCACCCCGCCCTATCAATACTAACCCCGATTGCGGCCGGGAGTATCGCGACCGGCTCAAAGGGGCGAATCAACGCCCGGTGCGACGGCCTGCCCGCCGGGCCGTCGGCACCGGGAGAATCGAGGGCCAGCATCGCCCACCGGCGATTGTGCCAGCGGGCGTGCCACGGCCCGGTGAGCCGCGTTTCTGCGGGGCCGGCGGGGCTTAACCTGCTGGCCAAGCACGGGGCTTGAGCCAATTACGATTGAGGTTTCTTGCTGTACACACCGCCATTGGGAGTGCTCAGCTTGACAACTTCAAACCCGGCCCCTTCCACGGCTTCCCACAACGCCCGCAGCGAAGGTGCCTTGTTCTGCTGCGGCACCACGTAGGCCGTGTGAGCTTCCAGCTTGGCTTTTACGCGCAGCACGCCGGGTACCGCATACACCTTGGCGGCAATCTTCTTGGCGCAGGCAACGCAGTGCATGTCAGTTACCTGAATGTGGATCATCTGGCTGGTATCTTCCTCGGCCTTGACCGGCGAGGAGCACAGGGCCAGCAAAGCTACCGCGGTCAGCACCGCAAACAGGGCCATCCAGGAACGCTTCATCGTTGTCTCCGTTGCGAGTGACGAGCTATGTGCTATGGCGATGCCAGGTGAGCAAGGGGTCGTTACCGGCGGACGTACAGCCCATCGGCGGCCACCACCACGTAACCCAAGGCGTCGCGGTGGACTTTGCCGCGCACCACCACCATGGCTTTGTCGGTCAGTTCAAACAGTTGCCGGGCATCCAGCGGCAGCAATTGGCCGGAGCTGTCTTCAAACCGCACGACCGCCAGGCCGGCCGACGCGTTGTCTTTCTTCTTCTTGCAAAACGGGCAGCTGTCGCCCGTGCAGCCCTCGTGGGCTTCTGCTTCCAGTTCCAGCAGCGTGGCGGGATCGGCCATGATGAAAGAGGCTTTGCCCGCCGTCCAAGGTTCGGCCACGCCGCCGATCTGCCCCACCAGCACGGCTTCCTTTGCTTCAAGGCTGCCTTCAGACAGCTCCAGAATGCTCAGGGCGCCGTCAGGTTCCTCGGTAAGCAGCAACTTCGCCCGATGCTCGGCAACCACCTGGGGATCGACCTCAACCACCTCGACACCCTGGCCGCAGCCCGACGCCAGCGCGACGGCCACAACCCAGGGGGCCAACCACCCGTGGCGGTACGACATGGCATTCAGCTCCTATTGCGGGTTTGTGCTTTGACCTGCTGTATGGTTTGCTGGTGCTTGCACTCCATGACGCCGCGCTGCGGCGGCACATTGTGGTTGGCACCAGGCGCGAACGTTCTGGTACTTCGGCGCGTCAAGGCGGGGGACTTGAAGCGATTCTGCGGGCCATTCTGGCTGAGCGGGCTATCCACCCGCTGGCATCTTGTCTGCTTGCGCCCCAAACTAGCGGCGGCCACCACACTCTGAGCTTCGCCCGGCCCCGCAACAGCCTGCTCCCGCCCCCAGTGCCTCGGAATTCGCCGCGACCCAAGGATTCTCCGCATGACGACCACGCCGGCACCTGCTCCCTCGTCGCCCAACCGGCTCGACCTGATCGACGAGCTTGCGCACCTGGCTCCGGATCCGCGAGCGGAACGGTTTCGTGAGTTGTCGCCCGATGACCAGGACGCGGTGTTCCGCCAGTTGAATGCGGCCCACCAACAGGAACTACTCGAACGGCTCGACGACGACACGCTGCGGTTGCTGGTCGAGGCGCTCGATCCCGACGACCGCGTACAACTGTTCGAGCAGTTGCCGCCCGAGAAGGCGGCCGAACTGCGCGAGCTGCTAAGCCCTCACCAGCAGGCCATGACCGACGAACTGCTCCGGCACCCGGAGGAGTCGGCCGGCCGGATCATGAGCCCTGAGATCTTGGTGCTTTCACCATCGATGACGGCGACCGAAGCATTGGCGCTGGTGCGGCGAAAGGGGCGCGATGCCGAAACCGTGTTCGTCCTGCCGGTCACGGACCGCAACTATCGCCTGCTGGGCATGACCACGCTCGACGAACTGGTGTTTGCCCACCCCGACGCCGCCGTGGCCGATTTCATGCAAACCGACCTGCCGGTGGTAAAGGCCGATGAAGACCAGGAAGTGGTCGCGCGGTTGATGAAAACGGCCGATGCGGTCGCCATTCCCGTGGTCGACCACAACGACATGCTGCTGGGCCTGGTGACCATCGACGACGCCATGGACGTCATCGAGCTTGAAGATACGGAAGACGTGGTCCGCACCGGCGCGGCCGAACCGCTAGGACGGCCGTACTTCGCCGTTTCGATCTTCCGGCTGATGCGCAGCCGCGTGGTCTGGCTGATGCTGCTGGCCGTGGCTGCCATCCTCACCGTGAATGTCCTCAGCGCATTTGAAGCGACCCTCCAGCAAAGCGTGACGCTCTCGCTGTTTATCCCCCTGCTGATCGGCGTGGGCGGAAACACCGGTTCCCAATCGGCAACCACGATTGTGCGGGCAATGGCGGTGGACGACGTGCGCCACTCGGACCTGTTTCGCGTGGTATTACGCGAGGCGGGGGTGGGCTTTCTGCTGGGCCTGACCCTGGCAGCGATTGCCCTGCCGATCGTGTGGGCTTTATTCGACTGGCCGATGGCGGTGGTGATTTCGCTCTCGCTGGTTTCCATCTGTACGTTGGCATCGCTGGTGGGGGCGCTGATGCCCATTCTCGCGCAGCGGTTCAACGTCGATCCGGCCGTCGTCAGCGCACCGTTTGTCACCACCATCGTCGATGCGACCGGCCTGCTGGTCTATCTGTCAATCGCTAAGGCCATCCTCGGCCTGTAAACGCCAAGGCAATCTGACATGAGCCTGTAGCGCCTACAGCCGCACGGGTGCGCCTTCAGCGATAAGGCCGCAGCATAGCCCAAAAGCAGGGGGCAACCATAGCAGCTCGCTATGACCGCTCATCAAGACTCCCCCCCGCAATTGGGCCGTGGCCGTAGGGACAACAGGCGCCATCATATTGACGGCGCTTTTGATAGCAGCCCAACCGAGGGGGCATTTCAATAAATGCAGCCTATATAGCAGTTTGCCGGGATGGGTGACTTTTTGGCCGCTGAATTGCACCCCTTGGTATGCGCCAAAGGGCGCCATCCTGAATCGCAGCACCCAAGCTTCGCAGGTAGCCGCCCATCGTTTCTCAAATTCGGCTACTCGAGACAAGCGCACTTTAGAGGAGGATCATGATGAAACGCTGGTTACTGGCAACTGCCGCAACCGTGGGCCTGATGTTCGCCTTTGGCGCGCCGACCAGCACGGCTGAAGCCGCTGTCCGGCCACATCGGCACCACCATCATCACCACGGGCGACATTACCACCACCGACACCACCATCACCATCATCGGCACCATTATCGGCCCTATGGACACCGGTACTATCACCACCACCATCATCGGCCACGATACCACTACCATTACCACCGCGGACATTTTCACCGGCATCATTACCGGTGGTGAGCCGCCGATGACGCATCGAATGCGGGTGCACTATATCGTCTGAAATGCCATTTTCCTGGCGCGACGGGATAGCTAACCAGAAAGCGGACGGCGAGGCATGAGGCCAAGCCGCCGCCTTTTTATTTGAAGGTGGTACAAAGTCGCCAGGGTGACACGGTACCGTAAACACGCTGCCACCAATATGGCGCCGTAGCCCCAGTGCGGTAATGGCGGCGGCGCGCAGATCAACCTTGAGGTTGCCCGGTCACCTTTGGGTTACAGCAGCCCATAAGCGTGGAGCGTCTTGCGCAGGGCGATTTCTTGATCGGCCGAGAGCGGCGTCATGGGCAGTCGCAACTCGCCGTTGTCGCGGCCCAACAGTTTCATGGCCGTCTTCACGGGGATGGGGTTCGTCGCCAGCGAAAGCATATCGCGGCACAAGGGAAACAGCTTGTGATGCCACGTGCGCGCGGCAGCCATATCGCCCTGCTCGAATGCTTCGAGCATCTTGATCATGTCCCCCGGCACGATATTGCCGACCACGCTGATGATGCCCCGGCCACCGATGGACATCAGCGGGAGGGTAAGGCTGTCATCGCCACTGAGCACGGTCAGGTCCGTGGCGGCGATCACAGCCGATGCCTGGTCCATGGATCCGGTGGCCTCTTTCACCATGGCGATGTTCTTCAACTCGGCCAGGCGAATGATCGTTTCCGGCTCGATGTTCTTGCCGGTGCGACCAGGAATGTTGTAGATGCAGATCGGCAGGCTCGTGGCCTCGGCCAGTGCCTTGTAGTGCTGGTAGAAACCTTCCTGGGTGGGCTTGTTGTAGTAGGGAGCAACCACCAGCAAGCCGTCGGCCCCGGCCTTCTCCGCATGGCGCGAAAGACGCAACGCTTCGGCCGTGCTGTTGGAACCGGTGCCCGCCATCACCTTGATCCGCCCCGCGGCAATCTTCACCACCTCGGCGATCAAGGCGTCGTGCTCGTCGTGGCTGAGGGTGGGCGATTCGCCCGTGGTGCCTGCCGGGCAGACACAGCGGGTGCCTGCGGCAATCTGGAACTCAATCTGTTCGGCCAAGCGATCGTAGTCGACCTTCTCGCCCCGGAACGGGGTGGTGATGGCGACACTCAGGCCGGCAAACGATTCGGCGCGCGTGGTCATGCGTCGGCGGCTCCACGGAAATCAAGGACCGGCCCCTTCCTTCCCGGTCGTCGTCCGCCGGCTAGGGCCGAACTGGCATCATAAGGGGACGGTTCCGCGCGTGCAATCGTCCCCACTCGTGCGGCGGGGAGGCCGCATATCGGCACGCGCCAGGGGAATTGCCAGCGGCGGTTGATCGCTCGGCCGCCCGTCTGGTTGCCGCGGCGACAGGCTGTGTTGGCAGGTGCCGCGGCGAAGTGTCGGAGCCGTGCGCGTTGAACCCGCCAATCTTTCGTGGTTTGCGGTGTTTATGGGGTGAACGTGGTTTGGCTGACAAGCCGGGTTTCGCGCATTGCCAGGAACTGTGTCTTTATCCCCAACCTCCAACTGTCCCAGCGGCTTTTGAGGCCTCCCCCCCTACCAGAACTGCTCGCCGCGAGGCCGGTCGGCGCTCCCGAATCGGGGGAAACAGCCACTCGCATCGAGAGCAGCGCAACTTCAGCATCCCCCAAAGGCATACAGCTTGCTATGCCTCACTGGACGGGAAAGGCCGCGACAAGGCCTGCCCAGTCTGCGCATATCTCCCAAAAATCCAAATATTTGACGGATTTACGTCGGGCGATATGTTCACCCATTAGGGGTATCAACTTGCACCATTCTGCGAAGTTCCTGAAGTCAACACAAACAGGGCATTTGCTTCAGTTATCGCAGTTGTTGCGGTTGGTGTCCCGCAAGGACGTTGCTGGGCGCGACCCAAAGGGGGGCGTCAACCTAGCGACAGGTTTTTCAAACCGATCGAAATGGAGTCGCACCATGAACCACAAATTGTTCTTCCTCGTGGCTGTGTTCGTGGCCCTGGTGGGCATCGCCATGATGACCGCCGACACGGAGGCCGGCCACCGCAACCGCGGCAACTGCTGCTGCGAGAGCAGTTGCTACAGTTGCCATAGCTGCTATAGCTCCTGCTACGGCTGCTCCGGTTGCCACGGCGGCTACTACCACGGTTGCTCGGGTTGCCATGGCTGCCACGGCGGCTACTACCACGGCTGCTCGGGCTGCTACGGTGGTCACTACAGCTACTCCGCTGCTCCGGTTCAAACCGCGACGGTCGTGACCAAGACCGAAACCACCCAGGCTACTCCGGTTGCCTCTCGCGCTCAGTTCGGCTTCCGCACGGCGCAGTTCGTGCGCTAAGCTCGCTACTGGCCCAGTTCCTCTTGGAATGCGGCCAACGCTTAAGCGGTGAGCAATTGTCCTGTCGAAACGTTGAGGCCACGGTTTTGCCCTGTTGACCGTGGCCTCTTCGTTTTCTGGGGGCTTGCTGTCTGCCGCTCCCTGACCATCGGCATTGCTGCGCTACGGCACGCGGATCAGGTCGCCAAAGCACACCGCGTTGAGGAACAACCGCTCGGTACCGTGCCAGTAGGCGCGGAAGTTGGGATTGTCGGAGAACAACACCACCCGGCCGCGGCCCAAGCGATAGACCACCGCGCTGGCCGCCTCCTCGGTTCGCGACTGGTTGCGCTCGGACATGTACCCCGCCAACAGCGGGCTTTCCCGATAGATCACGGGGTTGGAATAGGGATTCGATACCCGCTTCACAAACTGCTCGTTGTTACGGAACACGGCCAGCGGACGGTCGGCAAACCCGTAACCCAACGGGTGCGTGACATCAATCTGGGCCTGGAGAATGACGCCCCGCACCAGGCGCAGGGCCGAGTCCGTGGAGGCCTCGGCGTATGGGCGGCGCTCGATATTCAATTCGGGGGTGGCAAGTGTCACGTCGGCCAGTCCGGCATCCTTGAGCCACCGCCCAGTGCTCCCAATGGCGATCAGGGTTCCGCCGTTTTCCACCCACTCCTTAAGCTGTTTGGTGCCGGCATCGCCCAGCAGCCGGTAGTTGCCGCTGACGGCAATGACCGTCGTGTACTTCGAGAGGTCCATACTGCCCACGCGGTAAATCTCGGCCAGCGTCAGCGGGATGCCGAACCGCTGATCGAGCAGGTGCCATACTTCCCCAGCTTCGTAGGTGTTGATGCCTTCGCCCACCATCAACAGCGGCTTGGGCTGCCGGGTGACGGACAATCGGCCGCTGCCCAGGTCCGGGCCTTGCGGGGTCCGGCCGCCTTTGACGGCATGCGAAGCCACACCGGATGCGGCCGCTTGGCGGAGCAGCGTTTGGAGTTCGGCGAGGTTTTCACGATCTTCGCCGAGCGGCACCACCAGCGTTCCATAACCCAAGGAATGTTGGTTGCCGTCGCTTTCGATCGTGATCGGTTGGGTCGCCACCTTGACGGTGAAGCCGCGCTTCTGGAGTTGATACAGCAGACGCGGCGCATAGTAACCTCGCCAGTCGATCACACAGGCCGTCTCGTCGCCGCGAAACGCCGGAGGCCGGGGCATCTTCACGTCGGCCGCGCCGCGCGCCGTTGCCCGCTGCCTTGGCCTTGGGTTGTCCTTTGCCTCCGGTTCTGGTGACGGCTGGGATGTTTGGTACAGGCCCTGGTTGCCAGGCTGCGGCGCGGTGGCATCGTCGCTGCGCTTGCGGTCGGGCCTCGGCTCTCGATCAGGCTGGTTTCGATTGCGATGGTCTCGATCCCCTTGGTCTTGATGCTCCTTGGCGCGACCATCCTTGCGGTGCTCATCCTTGCCGCGCTCGCGCTGGTCGCCGTTGGCCTTGCCGTCCTGCTGGCTCGCGCGATGCTTGTCCTTATCGGGCGTTGGCTTCGCGGTCAGGTCTGCCGGCCACTGCTCCAACGTCGCGTAAACCAGGCCGTAGGCGTCGGGGATGGCCCAACTTGAGACATCGTAGAACACCGTTTCGGCAAACTCGGTTCGATGCTCGAACACCGCCTTCAAGAAACGGTAGTCCTTTTGCCGCATCGGGACGACAAACGCCTCGCCCGGTTCAAACTTCCCGGCCTCGGTTTCGATAGCTTCGGTGAGCGGTTCGTACACCAGGTTTTGCCGCCGCATCCAATCCAGGAATGCGGCCAGGCGGTACGGATCGCCGGGCGCAGAAACCACGTAGGCTTTAATCGGATCCTTAGCGGCAAGCTCCAGGTTTTCGCGGTAAAAGTCGCGCTGGTGCATCAACAGTTGTTCGCGCAGGTCGAAGGTGGCCTGCAAGCTGGAAAGGGACGTCGCCACTTGATTGCGAATGGTGAACGGGAACGTCACATCGCCGTTGACGCTTTCTTGCACCTGCCCTCGTGAACTGCCCTGCTCAAACAAGATGCCCACCGCGCCGTGCAGGTCGGGATAGGTGGAGCCTTTGCCAGGGTAGAAGTCGTCGAACTGGTCTTCGGTAAAGTACTGCGAGCCGAGGCGGTCCAGCGCTGCCGCGTGATACTTGGCCATGGCCGCCGTCAGTTCCACGTTTCGATCGGGAATCCACGGGTTGCGCCGCGTGGGCACGCCGGGCTGGAAGAAGTAGGTGGAATCGGTACCCATCTCGTGATAGTCGAGCACCACGTTGGGCAGCCAGCGATGGTACCAACCCATACGGCCGCGGCTTTCCGGTTGCGTGAGCAGCAGCCAATCGCGGTTGAGATCGAACCAGTAGTAATTGGTCCGCCCGCTGGGAAACGCTTCTTGATGTTCGCGGTGATCGCGGTCGGCGTTGGGAACCTGCCCGCGATGGTTGTTGGTCCAGTGGGCGAACCGTTCGAAGCCGTCGGGGTTGAGGCACGGATCGAGCAGCACAACCAGGTTGGCCAAGAGATCGTCGATGGCTTCGCCCTGGGCGGCGGCCAGGTGATACGCAATGACCACCGCGGCCGTGCTGGCGCTGGGTTCGTTGCCGTGGATGCCGTAACCCATGTTCAACACGGCGGGCATGTCCTTGGGCGGTTTGGCCGACTGGCCTCCCCGGTTGGGATTGCTCCAGCGGAGATGGGCCCGCCGGATGGCTTCCAGCCGCGTGTGGTTCTCCGGCGACGTGATCGTCAACAACAGCAGCGGCCGGCCGCCGTGGGTTCGCCCATACTCCTGAAGTTTCACGCGGGGCGAGGCCTTCGCCACCGCTCGCAGATAGCCCACCAGTTCGTGGTGCTGCATATGCCGGGTGCCGATTTCATAACCCAAGTAGCTGCGCGGCGTGGGTACCTGGGGATCGTACGCATGATCCTCCCGCAGATAATACTTGAGGTCGATCTCAGCGAGCGCATCGTCGGCCGCCGCCGGAGCGGCGGGCATTGCCAGTAGCGTTGCCGCGGCCAGGGCGCCGTACAGTAGGGCGGCCATCAGCCCGCGGTGAGTGAAACGTGCCAAGGCCTGGTTCCAGGTGACAGTTTGCAACTTCAAGGCGGCTCTCCGGTAGCAATCCACGGTAAAAGGAGGCATGACCGCGGCGACCAACGCGGTGCCCGGTCTTACCTCCGCAGGCAAAGGTGCCCGGTCCACTACACCTGGAGCGGGGGGCCGAGTTTGTGGCGTGCAGGCCGCGGCCGGCCTGATTATGATCGACCTCTCCGCACGGCGCGTGGCAGAAGTAGCCAGTATGCTTGGAGGTGCCGCCGGTATCCACCGGTAGGTTCTCCGAGGCGGGCGGCCGGCTACCGTGCCCGTTACGCCTGCATGCTCCCAACAACACCACCTCGCGCGAACCGCGAGCGCACCAGAAGCCCCCCCAACCTGAGATCGATCATGAGCGAAGTCCGCAACTTTGGCGCGGCCGGCGACGGGCGCCAAGACGATACCGAAGCCATCATCCACGCCATTCAAGAGGGCGAAGGCCAACTGACCTTTACCCGGGGCGTGTACCGCATCACGCGGACCATCGAGATCGACCTCGACCGCTACGGTCCGATTTCCCTGGATGGCAGCGGCGGCACTGCCCGTATCTTGATGACGGGCGCCGGGCCGGCGTTTCGGCTGGTTGGCACTCACGGTGGCACGGGCGATCCCACCAGCGTGCAGCCCCGCATCAAGAGCGTGCAGCGGATGCCGACGATCCAGAACCTGGAGATTGTGGGCGAACACCGCGAGGCCGACGGCGTGGAAATGGTGGGCACCATGCAAGCGGTGCTTTCCGGCCTGCTGATCCACGACGTGCGGCATGGCATCCGCCTGCACCGCCGTAACCGCAACGTGCTGATCACGCATTGCCACGTGTATCACAACACCGGTATCGGCATCTTTCTCGATGAGCTGAACCTGCACCAGATCAACATCGTCGGTTGCCACATCAGCTACAACCGCTTGGGCGGTATCCGTATCGAACGCTCGGAGATTCGCAACCTGCAGATCACCGGCAACGACATCGAGTACAACAACCACCGCGTCTTCAAGACCGAACCGGAACCGACGGCCGAAATCTACATCGACACCACCACTGCCGGCGCGAGCGTGGCCGAAGTGACCATCGCCTCCAACACCATCCAGGCGACCGACTCGCCCGGCGGTTGCAACATTCGCCTGCTGGGCAAGGCCGACGGCGGCTACCGCCCCAACCTGTTCACCATCACCGGCAACATCATCGGCAGCCAGGAAAACAACGTCCACCTTACCGATTGCCACGGAATCGTGATCAGCGGCAACTGTATTTACTCGGGCAAGAACCGCAACCTGTTGATGGAAGGCTGCTCGCTGATCACCGTGGGGTCCAACAGTTTCCGCCGGCATACGGCCGCCTATCACGCGGGCGTACGGTTGGTGAACACCCGCGATACCACGATCCAAGGATGCTCGTTCATGGACGAAGCGCCCGAGGGCCAGAAATCCGGGGCCTCGCTGCTGGAACTGGTCGATTGCCAGCGCATCCAAGTCACCGGCTGCCAGTTCGTGGACGGCACACCCTATGGGATCGAAGTCGTGCGTGGCCAGCAAGTCACCATCGCTTCTTGCACGGTGAACGAATCGCGCGCCAACCCGATCGGCAAGGCCGCCATCCGGTTCCGCGGGACCGGGTCGGACAACCGTGTTGCCCTCAACACGCTGGCCTATCCTCAAGGCAAGGGCTTGGAGGCCGACGAAGAATCGCAAGTGACCCAGGCTTAATGGCGGCCGGCGGCGCCAAGCTCAGGCGACGCGCTACATCGACAGCCCAAAGAGCAGGAACAGCAACAGCACCACCGCGATGCCGATCACCACGGCGACGGCCACCTTGGTCTTGGAAACCGGGGCTCGACCGGTCACTTTGCCAGTCTGCCCGTTAATCAGGAACCGGTATGTGCCGCCGTTGTAGTGGTAGGCCATGATCCAGACGGGCAGCAGCACCGGTTCGCTGCGGAGGTTCTCAATCCGCACGTTGACCTTCACATTGCGGTGCCCCGGCCCGATATAGCGGGCGATGCACTCGTCGCGCTCGAGGGACTCCAATCCCTGCCGGGCGAGCGGCCGGGCATACTTGCGCGGCACCGTGAACTGCTCAACCGTGATGGAACGCAGGCCCACCTTGTCGGGCGGCACCGCTCGGGAAAGATCGAACGGGCAAAGATCGTGCGTTTCCTTCGCCGTCAGCACGCTGCTGGCCCCGATCAGCAGACCGTGATGCTGGCCGCGATGCTCGCCGGTGATGGGATACCAGTTCGACCGGGCACCGGGCGGGGTGCGGTTGGTATCGGCCGTCCAGTAGGTGTGCGTATTGGCTGAAAACACCCAGTACGGCACGTAGACGGGCGTCATGGCGATCACCTTGGCCCGCTGTGCCAGGTCGCCAGGCCGCCAGAAACCGGTTCCCAACCAGCGGCGCAGCAGTTGATTGGCTTGTTCTCGCCCAATGGAGAGCGGCACCACGCGCTCTGGGGCAAGCACGCGCTGCGGCGGTTTCTCCAGCAGTTCCACGGAACCGCAAAACGGGCATTGCAGCGAGCCGGCCGTGGCACTGTAACTCATCGATGCGCCACAACTGTTGCACTGAAAACTGTGCGTGGCCTGCCCGGCCGGTGCGGCAGGGCGATCATCGGACCGTTCGGGGGCTTCCGCTCCGCAATTGCCGCAAAACAGGTCCTCCTCATCCAGCAAGGCACCACAGATTTCGCACTTGTCCAGCAGATCGGACATAGGCAGGCCGCTAGAGGCAGGTTCAACGCAGTAAGAAGTCGCACGGCACCATGAGTCGATGGGGGGAGGCGTTCTCCCTTCCAACCGGCTCTTGCACCGCTTCGCGTCGGCAGGAACCAACCGGCCCCCCCGCCCCGCGCGACTGGCCCCGATTCAAACGGGCCTGCGCGGCCGCGTCAAGGAACTTGGCTCTGCCTTGTGCCGGCAACGACTGCCGAGCAACGGAAACAACGCAAGCCGCACTGACCCATTCGCAGGCGGCAGCCAAATCTTGAGCCCGCCGCGGCATACCGCGAATGATTCGCGGTGCCGATTGTTTGGCGACCGGACACTGACCGCGCAACCTTCCATCAGGCAATCGGTGAAGCCCCCGCTCTGGTGCGGCTGGGATGCTTCCCCATTCGCTGGACCTTGCACATGCCGGTATAATGAGCGTTTAGGGGGAGGATGTTGCCGTGGTTCGCTCGCCCGTCTGCACTCCAACCAGGGAGGAATCCCATGTTTCCGACCAATCGTCGTCATTTTCTGGCCACTACCGGTGCCGGGCTGCTTGGCGGAGCCGCAGCAAGTTTGGGGGACTTGGGTTTCCTGGGACGGCTTCCCAGTGCATCCGGTGCTGAAGACAGCAGCGATTCCGACATGGTGGCCTTGCGGCCGGAAATCGAACCGCTGGTCCGCCTGATCGAAGAAACACCCCGCGACAAAGTCATCGAAGTCGTGGCCGACCGCATCCGCTCAGGCTTGAGCTATCGCGACCTGCTGGCCGCCTTGTTCTTGGCGGGTGTGCGCAACATCCAGCCCCGCCCGTCGGTGGGCTTCAAGTTCCACGGCGTGCTGGTGGTCAACTCGGCCCACGTGGCCAGCATGAGCTCGCCCGATGAGCACCGCTGGCTGCCGATGCTGTGGACGCTCGACTACTTCAAGGCGACCCAGGCCCGCGACGTGCAAGAAGGCGATTGGCACATGCGGCCGGTCGACGAATCGAAGGTGCCCGAGCCGACCAAGGCCATCAAGGCCTTCACCGAGGCGATGGACTCCTGGGACGAAGAAGCGGCCGATACGGCCGTGGCCGGGCTGGCGCGTTCGGTCGGCGCCAACCAGATTTGCGAGCTGTTTTATCGCTATGGTGCCCGCGATTTCCGCTCCATCGGCCACAAGGCGATCTTCGTGGCCAACAGCTTCCGGACGCTGCAAACGATCGGTTGGGAACACTCCGAACCGATCCTCCGCAGCCTGGCCTATGCCCTGCAGAACCGCCGGGGCGAGCCCAACCCGGCCGAAAGCGACCTGCTGGCCGACCGGCCCTGGCGGCGGAACCTGGAACTGGTTGGCAAGTTCCGGGCCGACTGGGTGACGGGCAAGACCGATCCTTCGGCCACCCGCGATCTCCTGGCCAGCCTCCGCACCGGCGATTATGCCGAGGTGTGCGACGAAGTGGTGCGGCTCAGCAGTGAGGGCTACCATCCCCAGGTGCTATGGGATGGCGTGCTGCTGGGTGCCGGCGAACTGCTGCTGCGGCAGCGGGGGATCGTGGCTCTGCACGCGATGACCACGGCCAACGCCCTGCACTATGCCTACCTCTGGGCCAAGGACGACGACACCCGTAAACTGATGCTGCTTCAGGCGGCGGCGTTCCTGCCGATGTTCCGCGATGCCATGCGGAGCCGCGGCAGCGTGGCCGACCTGGACATCACGGCGTTGGAACCGGAAGACGCACCAGGCCAGGGCCCCGAGGCCGTGACCAATTTGTTTGCCGACCTCGCCTCCGACCGCATGGCCGCCGCGCGCAAAACCCTCAGCGTGCTCAAGCACCAGCGGCCAGAAGCCCTGGTGGAGGCGGGCCGGGTGCTGGTATTTCTCAAGGGTGACGACGCCCACGACTACAAGTTCAGTTCCGCCGTGCTGGAAGATTGCTTCTACGTGTCGCCCCAGTGGCGCGACCGGTTCATGGCTGCCAGCGTCTACAACCTGCATGGTGCGGACGAACGCGACAATGCCCTGGTGAAACGGATCCGTGCTGCCCTGGAGGCCTAATGGCAATGTATCCCGATGATTGGCTGGAAATCCTCATCCGGATGGCTGCCGCCATCGCATGCGGCGCCGTGATCGGGTTCGAGCGGGAATTCCAAGCCAAGCCGGCCGGATTGCGGACCCATATGCTGGTGGCGCTGGGGTCCGTTTCGTTCACCCTGCTCACCCTGCACATTTATCAAGCAGCCCTGGATGCGGCCGGCACCGCGCGGGTGGGGAGCGATCCCCTCCGCGTGGTCAGCGGGGTGATTGGCGGGATCGGCTTCCTGGGAGCCGGTTCCATCATTCAAAGCCGCGGGTCCGTGCAGGGCCTCACCACCGCGGCCACGATCTGGGTGGTCGGCTCCGTGGGGATCGCCTGCGGTACCGGCTACTATATCGTGGCCCTGTTCACCGTTGCGTTCTCGCTCATCATCCTGATGGGCGTGGTCGGAGTGAACGCTTACGTCGAAATGCGCAGGCAGCAACTGGAAGGGGCCGGCCTCACCACCACGACCACGCGCGAAGCCGAAGAAGACCAGGCCCGAGATACTGAGTAAAACCGCAGTCGCCATGCTAAGCCCGGCAGCGCCAAACCAAGCCAGGCAGCCAGCCGCAACGTGCCGACCTAAGTTTTGAGTGCAAAGTCAAACAGATCGCGCACCTCTTGCGGCGAGCGCTGGGCAAGCCCCGTAAAGCGCTGGTACAGCGCGTCGGGATCGTCCACGCCCAAGCCAGCCAGCAACTGGAACTTGTGCGCCAACAGCCCATCCAGGTCGGCCGTGGTGTTTCGGGCGTGCCCTGCCGGATACATCACCAGACCGCTGGATAACTCGCCCAAGCCGGCATGCTCGATCTGGAGTGTCGTGGGGATGCCGTCGGGATAGCGGCGGTCGTACTCCTCACCGCCGTGTTCAAACTCGATCTTATCCATGATCGCCCGGGTAGTCGGATTCAGTAGCGCCTGATCGTCGTAATCTGCCGGCAGCAGCATCAATTCCTTCCAGCCTGCCCGCTTCTGTTCGTAGGCCTTGCGCAGCAGCGTGGCGATGATGTACACCATCGAGTGATCGGCGCTTTGCCGCGTCCGGGGATCGCGCTTGGCGGGGTCGCCAATGATGCCAAAGGCCGGCTGGTAAATCGTGATGCGGACGCGGCGAAGCTGCGCCGGGTCGTCCAGCAGGCCAGGGTTGGCACTCAGCAGGTCCATCAAGCCCTGGATCGCACCGGCCGATTGGTGCTCGTACAGGCCCAGCTTGAAATGCATCCCTTGCACGGCAAAGTCGTCGCCTTCCATGGCCAGTGCCAGGTCGAAGGGGCTGACACCCTCACGTCCCGGCGGCTCAAACAGGCAGAAGATCGCCTCAGGATTGCGGAAGATATCGGCCGGCCCCACAAAACCGCGCATCGCGCGCCGCATCGCCAGCACGGCCGCTTCGGCGCTGATGGCCGCCGAAGCTCCCTTCG
Source organism: uncultured Pirellulales bacterium (assembly GCA_964511065.1). GTDB lineage: Bacteria > Planctomycetota > Planctomycetia > Pirellulales > S012-138 > CALBRZ01. Next base: position 22,920 of record CAZEEG010000015.1, read on the forward strand.
AGTCGGAAAGCTGCTTGCCGGCCCGAATGGCGCGGAAAGGAATGTAATGCGCTACGACCATGCCGATGGCGCTTTCAATCTGCTCGGCCGTGGCCCCCAGGACGGCACCGTACGTGGCCGCCGATGCAATCGCTCCGTGAACCACGTGGTCGATCTTGTGATCCTTCAGCGAGAACACCTCGGCTAGCCGGCCGCGGATTTCGTCCAGCAGCAACATCGCCTTGAGCGCGGCCGCTCCGTCCAGGCCCGCCAGTTGCGCGGCCGCCACCGCGACGGGGTAGAAATCGTTGTGGCCGAACTCGCCCGCCGTGGCACCCCGGGCCGGGTTGTAACCAAAATTGGTGCCGTTGGCATCCCACTCCCGCGCGGCCGAACTGTTCGCCGCCACGGCTTTCTCGGGCTGAACCAGGGTGTTGGAAGCCAAAAGCGCCACGCCGCGGGTCGGATCGTCGAGAGCGTACTCCATGGCTTCCGCCCGCAGGACACAGGGGGCATTGGTCCCACAGGCGATGGCGGAAACGGCGCAGGCGATGCTATCGAGGTGGAACCGTTCGACCTGCCGCAGGGCTGCCTCGCCGGGCTGCCCCTGCTGCATGAACCGGATGGCATACTCGGCGATTCCCCGGGCCTGGTTGGTATCGCGGGGCAGTTCGATGAACGACGGCGCCATGGCAAGAGACTCGCACAATAGGTGGCAAGAATGCAGCAACGCGAGAGGCCATTTAACGCCCCGGCGCGAGAAACGTAAAGGGCGCGTACCGGTGCGCGGTGCTTCCAGCGCGTCGTGCGTGTTGCGTCGCGCGCTGTGGGACACGCCTGGCGGTGACCGTGCGAAAGGAGCGCAAAGGGCCGAGGTGCAGGCTGCCCCATGCGCTGGTAACCCCGTGCGCTGGTTACCCGGTGCGCACCAGCAGCGCAAAAGACGATCCCGCGGCACGGCGGAGCGCACCGCGGGATCGTGGATTACCTGGCTGGAAGTTCAGCCGACCAATACGCCTGGCAGCGGGCGAACTAGCCGCGGCGAGCGATATTGATGTAAGCGTGGACGTGCGGAGCGCCACGGAAGTGGCACACCAGCGTGGGGCTTTCCAGCCGCCAGATGTCCCACACGCCATCGTCGTCCAGATCGCCGCTCTGGTAGAACGCCATCTGGAGCGAGTCGATACCCCCACCCGCTTCCAGCACGGCCAGGGCTTCGTCCACATCTTCCTTGCGGTACGGGCCCAGCACGGTGGCGAGTACCTTCTTCACCAACTCCTGCTGATCGCTGGAGAGGTCCTTGCCGCTGATGCCGGGAATCTGCGAAACATCATCACGAAGCTGAACGGCACTCTCAGCCGGAGCCCGGGCCAGCAGGGCCTTCTTCCGCTGATCGGGGTCCAGGGCCTTGAAGACCTCGTTGGCCGCCTGCGTCTGATGGAAGAACAGGTTGTCCTTGCTGTTGCCCGTCGCACCGTGACCGTAAACGATCGGGCCGCCGAACGCCGCGCCGGGCGTGGTGTCGCCGTCGGCACGCAGCGTCAGGTGCCGGCCGGTCAGCTCAAAGGCGAAGTGCTCATCGTCGGGCTTGCCGAAGATGGCCAGGGCGTAGTTCTCGAAGCCGGCGTCGGCAGCCATTTGCTTCTTGATCCGTTCGCAGCCGTCTTCCGAGGTGATCCCGGCCAGGATCTCGTCGATGATCTTGCGCTGCTCGGGCGAGAAGGTGCCAATGGTCGCATTGGTGATCTTCCAGTTGGCACTGATCCGGGTGCGGCGGGGATCGTTCCAGGCAAGAACCATCTCTTTGCGCTGCGGAACGGTCAGCGTTTCGTACAGGCGGGTGACTGCCGATTCGGCCCGGCTGTCGCGCTTGGGAGCCGCAACGGCCCGGCCCGAAATCAGCGGCGTGGCACCCACGGCCACTGCGCCGGCGGCCACGGCAGTGAGGAAGTCCCGGCGATCAACCGAACAATCAGGGCACGAACGATCGGACCCGGGGACTTGGGGAGTGGGGCGCGTCATGGCTCATCTCCTTGGATGCAGGACGAAGTTTTCGAGGCCTCAGCGCACGGCAGGGGCAGTGCAAGACGGCCCTCCGGCTCACCGCGCCAAGGTACGAACTGCTGACCGCGGTTGCAAACCTTTTCAGCATGAAACCGTCCACACGCGCCTAGGTGGCCGAGCGTGCGGGAGGCGGCAGTCTATGTCAATCTGCCAGCAGTTTCTGTATTAAACCCCACACAACCGCCCGGGTTTCGCGGCGATCCGCAAAATGGCGCGTCTCAGGCAGGGAGAACCCGGGGGCAGGCGCCGGTAGCAGCCCGGCCGGTTATCAGGCCGCGCGCGCCCATGCGGCAGGCGCTCGAGTTGGATGCCAATTTCGCTCTGGCCTATCAGGCCGCGCACGCCCATGCGGCAGAGTAGACCATAGAGAAATCGAGAAGAAACCCCGCTTGGCTATTCAAAGGCCCGCTGGGCGGCGGCCTCTTCCTGGGCTTCCTTCTGCCACAGATAGCCCGCCTGCCGGCTTTGCAATCGGCGAACCAGTTCAAACCATACGGTGCGCTGTTGTTTCGTCAGCATTTGCAGCGCTTCCCGGTACGAATGGCGTTTGAGGTGGGCGATGGTTTCGGCTGACGAACCGCCCAGCATCGCCATGTTCACCGCATGGTTGCAGTCGCGCTCGATCCGGCGCAACTTGGTCACCTGGTTGGGCGACATCTTCAGCAACTGCTGAACCTCTTTCTTGGAGAAAACCCGCGGCCCCAATTGACGCAACACCTCGTCCACGGAAGCCGTGGGCGAAAGCGGAGCCTCGGGCAGCGGGAGCCCATCGGGTGAGCCGCCTTGACGATTGCCGATGGTTAACCCTCGCAGCGGATCCAACAGCGGCGACCGCACGAGAGGAACCGCAATCAGGGTCAGCACGAGCGTCAATCCGACGACCACCCGCAACCGGTTACTGGGCAGTGCGGTATCCTTCCGGACCTTGTGTTCCTTCTCCGGAGCCGGACCGCTATCGTTCAACCGCCGCAATCCGATGCGGATGCCGGCCGTGTCCGACGTGATGGAAACCACGCTCACAGTTTCCCAACCGGCCACGGTTTTCAGCCATACGGTTTCGCCGTCGAACACGCCCGGGTGCTGATCGCACAGCACGGCAAAACCCGTGGACGACTCGTTCAAGAGCCGCACCGATGTCTCGCGATCGCCCGAGCGAAGCATGGCTTCGCGGCGTTCCTCGGGCGTGGGGAAGCGTCGGGCCTGCCGCCGCTCTGGCGTCGGCGCGGGCGGGACCGCCGCGCCTGTGGCCACTTCAAGCAGCTCGGCGCGGTGCTGGTCATCTAGCGTTGGATAGCCGCCCAGTTCTTGCATCGTCCCTTCCGCTGCACCTACAGCACCGACATCACTTTCCCTCAGCCGCTAAAGTCGACACACACCTCACAATCCACACGAGGCACCAACAGCTTGAGCGCGAACTCGGTGGAGCCGTCCTCTGTGGCAACTCTACCTTGTGAACGGCTGCCATGATCACAAAATGCACTCGGAACTCCAGCCCCCAGGAAGATGCCCTACGGGGCCTGCCGCGGCCGCCGTGGCGCATCATAAGGGCAGGCGCGCAGGTAGGCGGGGGTGCCTGCCCCCCCGCCGCCAGCGCGGCTGCCGGCAGATACGGTCGCCCCGGTGGCAACCGCCTGCCTCCCGGGTGCAGTGCTCCGTATCGCCACGCTACGGTAGCGGTGTTACACTAAGGTGTGGTCGAGTCGGCCGATTTTGCCTGTTTTCTCCCGCCCGCTCTCCCTCGCGCCGGAAATTGAAACGCTATGTACCTGAGAATGGCCAAGCGGCTGCTGCTGGAAACCGACAAGCGGCTGTTGTGGAAGTTCGTCTGGCGGATGGGGATCAAAGGCACGCGCTCGGTGGCGCGGCACAAGCGGCGGCTCAAGCGGGGCGAATATTTCCCGCCGTTCCTGTACGTCTCGATCATCAACAGTTGCAATCTGCGCTGCCAGGGCTGCTGGGTGGATGTAGCCGCCAAGCAGCACAAGATCGATGTCGAGGCCATGGACCGACTCATCAACGAGGCCAAGACCCAGGGCAACGTGTTCTTCGGATTGCTGGGCGGCGAACCGTTCATGCATTCGGAACTGCTCGAAATCCTGGAGCGCCACCAGGACTGCTACTTCCAGATTTTCACCAACGGCCACTTCATCACCGACGAAGTCGCCCGCGAACTGCGCCGCCTGGGCAATGCCACACCGCTGGTGAGCGTGGAAGGCAGCGAGATTGTGAGCGATGAGCGGCGGGGCCGGCCAGGCGTGTACAGCAAGACCATGGAAGGCCTGCATAACTGCCTGAAACACAAACTGCTCACCGGCGTGTGTACCAGCCTGTGCCAAACGAATTTCGACGACCTGCTCACTGAAAAATGGCTCGACCGCCTGATCGAGATGGGGGTGTTCTATAGCTGGTTCCACACCTACCGGCCTGTTGGTCCCGACGCCAAACCCGAGTTGGCCCTCACGCCCGAGCAGCAACTGAAGGTGCGCGAGTTTGTCGTGACGATGCGGGCCAAGAAGCCGATTGCCATCGTCGATGCCTATTACGATGGCCGCGGCCAGGCGCTCTGCCCGGCCGTCACCGGCATCAGCCACCACATCAGTCCTTGGGGCGACATTGAGCCGTGCCCTATTGTGCAGTTCACCAAGGAATCGATTTACGATGAGCGGGGGCCCGTTCGCGCGATCAAGGAATCGGCCTTCCTCCAGGATTTCCGCGAGTTGGCCGCCAGCACCACGCGCGGTTGCATCGTGCTGGAACGGCCCGACCTGCTGGCCGGACTGATGGCCAAGCACGGCGCCAAGGATTCCACCGCCCGGCAACAGGCGATGGCTGAACTGCATGCCATGCAACCGCGGCAAAGCCAGGATAATGCGGCCCACCAGATTCCCGAGAAAAGCTGGGCCTACCGCTTCGCCAAGCGATTCTGGTTCAACGATTTTGGCGCCTATGCCAATCCCCGCTCGGCTGAAGAAATCCTGGGGCAATACATGCCCAGCGGGGCCGCCGCCCAGCCTTCGGCCCCAGGCACCTGCTGCCACAATGGCCATAACGGCAATGGCAATGACCACGAAGGCCAATCCGGCAACCGATTGCCCATCATTCAATAGAGCCGCCTTTGCATCCAGGCCATAGGCCCTTCGTACAGAAGCGACAGGCCAGTGGCACGGCGCGCTGTGATCGCCCCCGCGGCTGAGCGCACCTTTCTTCGCGCTTCCAAATCATTGGCAACCGGCGGCCCTGTCCGTTACTTTGGGGGGGCGGTGATCGGCTGCACTTCGCCGGCAAGCGGCGAGGCGCCTCGACGCCATCACTGCCACGGTCGTCATCTCCCTTCGATCCAACGTGTTGCCAATCTGGCCCAGCTTGCCATGAACGCTCGTACGAATTTGCTGCACCGCCGGGTGGGATCGTTCCGCACCGCCATGAGATTGTGGGTGATCGCCGTTGCTGCCGTGCACGGCCTGGTGTGTAACGCTTCGAACGTGGGCGCGGCCAGCCTGCCACAGGACCATCCCTGGCAGCAGGTGCTTCGCGACCATCTGGCCACGTATCGCGAGAGCGACTTCGTCATCGAAAACCACACCTTTCAGATGCCGGAGGATTACGCCAAGAACGACCTGGAGCGCATCTATCGGGATTGGATCGTGCTGGGCAACCTGGGCCGCGAACCTACCCCGGCAGGCTTTCATGCCGACCCGGCCTTCTTCACGCTCCAGCGGATCGAAGGCGATGCCATACGCTGCTTTCCCGAACCGGCGGCCCTGGCCTGGTGGACGCAGTTCGACTTTCCTGGCAATCCCTATGCGGATTCCAAGCCGGGCAAACGCCGGGCGCTGGTGATTGCGATCGTCGACATGCTGATGCTCGAATCGGCCCAAACGGCCGATCCGCGCAATCTCAAGGCCGACTTCATGGGCGCGAACCTGGGTACCTGGGCCTACACCTATCAGCACGCCGGCGACCTGCTGCCGCCCAAGGTCCAAGAGGCCTATCGTCAAGGCCTGCTGCACTTTCTGACCAAGATGGAACGCCTCGCCCCGCGCGACGAAAACACCAACATGGACATGCGCGAGATCGCCACGCTGGCCGAGTTGAGCCGCGTGTTCCACGATAACGAAGCCATGCAGCAGCGGCTGGTCCGCGAGGCACGGCGGATTCTGTTCGGTGACCCGCACCGCGGGCCAAATACCACCGACCCCCGCCGCGGAACGTTCCACTCTGCCGGTTACATCGGCGAGGAAGACGGACCGGAAACCAGCTACAACGGCATCTCACTGTATCACCTGGCCGAGGCCGCGATGATCACGCGCGGCAAAGCCGACTGGGACGAGTTCATGCCAGTCGTCGTGGAGCGGATGGCCTGCTTCAAGGCCTACAACACATTTCCAGAGCCCGATGGCAGCTACGACGGACCATCGAGCTGGTCCAAACGCACCAATGCGCCCTATGCCCACGATCAGCGGGATCGTCCCTGGAGGCGGTACGCCGAAGCCATGCTGACCTTAGAATCGGTCTACCGCTTGGGCATTCAGCCCGGCAGCGACCTGGGCATCTATGGCAACCACGGTCGCGCGCTGATGCTGGCCGACATGCAACGCGGCATTCAGCGGCTCAACCGCGCCCCCAAAAAGCCCGAACGGTGGAAACCGGATCAACCGCCCGTTTGGACTGAGGACCACTGGCCGGCCGACTTGCCGTATAGCTGGGATCACTACGTCCCCGGCAGCTACGCCCGTTTCTGTGCGCTGGCGCGATGGGAAAACCCGTGGCTGCTGTCGCCGTTTGAACGGGACATCCTCGGGTTTGACCTCAACTTCGATCACGAATTCTGGGTCGGCAAAAGAGACGACTGGGGCTTTCAGGTGGAAGCCGTGCCGCACATGGGCCGCGGCTACGATGTCAACGGCAGCGGCGCCCTGGCCGGCGGTTCGCTGGCCGCCTTCTGGACCCGGCAGGCAGGCTTGGTCCTATTGGGTCGCCTTCCCGACAAGTGGAACAACGTTACCTGGGACAAGATCGATCAATGGCCCACGCATCACCTGTGGGGCCGCAACGCCGATGGCACGGCGTTCTCATCCGCCCGGCAGCGCGACCCCTGGGTTCGATTTGAAACCCTGGAGGAAACTCCCCAGGTGTTCGTGTTAGGAGGTCTGGGCGTGCGGCGCACGGTGGAAAAGCCCGGCAGCATCGAAGCCGGTTACGTCTACTACCGCCGTACCTTCGCCAAAGAAGAACACGGGTTGCGCATCGAAAGCGAACTGCTCTCCCGGGGCACCGACCAGGTGCGCGAAATTTGGGAAACGCTGCCCATCTTCCTTGAGCCGACCCAGCGCCGAGGCCGGGCGGGGATGAGTCCTAATACCAAGGTCGAGTTCCGCCGCGACGGCAACTGGCAAGCCGCAATGGCAGGACAGATGACCGACAACGTCCAGGCCGTGCGCATCCGCCGCTACGGTGGCGCGGTGCTGATCGACTTCGACGAGCCCCAGCGGGTGGTGCTGGGCGAACCGTTCGTCACGGCCTATCAGAAGAAGGATCGGATGCAGACCTTGAGCATCGACCTGTTGCGATCCGGCGGCCAGACCCAGGCCATGCCGGCCCGCTCGGCGGTGCGTTATTCCATTCGCTCTGAATGAGCGGCGTCCAAGGGGCAGCCCCGGGGGATAGCGGTCTGCCGGATATGCACGGGGAGCAAACTCGGGGAGAAGGACTCGAACCTCCACGACTTGCTTCAAAGGCAAGCAGCCTGGCCGTTAGCTGATCCCCGATCGTAAATAAAGCCCCCGTGCCGGCGGTGGGGCAGCATACGAATGTGGGCGAGGATTAGCCGCGCCCACGAAAAGCGCCAAGCGGATCGCGGCCGGCGTCTTACCCTGGCCGACCTGCCTGGCAATTCGCCACCTCTACCTGTTGCGACAGCGCCGCGCCTGGCAGGGTTCGCACTGGCCCGGAGGTGCGATGCCGAGCGCCCATGCCGCGGGGCGGATGCTTAACCGCCGGTGCGCTACCGGGTTGAGATTTCCCGGGCCAATCCGCCGCCCATGATGGGCCGTCGCCCAAGCGCATTCCTGGCGCCGCCGGTGAAACGTGCAGCCTGCGTAGAACCGTGGAGGAACGTGGAGGAAGTTCCGCAGCGGCGGATTCCGTGTATTGGCGCAAAAGCTGCACAGGGGAAGGGGTGCGCCGGCGACCACCGTTTGGGCGGCGTTCGCTCCCTTTCTTGGGACACAACCAAATCAACCTTCGATACGACAAGGAGATCGCTGTGGACGTTCTGTTTGCAATCCTGGCTTGGGCCCTGTTCGGTTTGATCATCGGCGCGATCGCTCGCTTGCTCATCCCGGGACGACAGCCCATGGGACTGGTAATGACCGCCGTCTTGGGCATCATCGGCTCGCTGTTGGGCGGATTCGTCTCGTGGATGTTTACCGGCGGCCATCCGCTGCAAGCGTCGGGCTGGATCATGTCGGTTATCGGTGCCGTGGTGTTGTTGGCTATCTATGTCAGCATGCAGCGCCGCCGAGGTACCGGCCCGCTGCACTAATGCGGCGTGCGGCAGCGGTAAGCGCCCTTTCGTGGCCACTGCTGGGCTTGAGCGGATGAACGGCGATCCAAGGGCGCCGGATGCAGACGAAGCGCGCGACCCTTTCAAAGCGCGTCGGCCGGTTCGCAGCGCTTGCTCATGAAGCGGATGCAGATTCCTGGCCGATCCTGGTGGCATCGTCTGCACCAGCGGCCCCCGTCATAGTCCGGCGGTAGCATCACCTGCTGGTGCGACCGCCGGCGCCTGAACGAAGATGGCCAAAGACCGCGTTTGTCTGGCCGGATTGCCGGTCACACGACGCGGTTTTGTTTTGCGCGGCCGATCTGCCCGACGATTGCCCCGATGACAGCCATGGCCAATCCGAGGCCTGCCACGATCCCATAAACCCTGGGCATCTGGCCCCGCGTGAGGATGGCAACGATGATTGGCCCCATGAACAGGATGGCCAGACCTCCCCAGCCCAACCAGTGGGAAAGCACCACCTGCCGCCGGGCCGACTCCGCCTGGGCCAGGTCCTCCGGCGTTGGGTAGTACCAGCCGTATTGCGGACTCCACACCGGTTGACCATAACCGGAAGGAAATGGCCCTGACCCCGGCGGCAGATATCCGGAGGGCGCTTGATAGGGCCATGCCGACCCAGGACCCGCGACCGGCGTCCCGGGCGTTGCCGTAGCGGCGGCAGGCGCCGGTATGGGTGTGTGCGAGGGCACAGCAGGCTCCGGCACAATTTCCAGCACAATCTCTTCCGCCGGCACTGCTTCCAGCGGTACTTCTTCAACCGGCAATGGCCGATCGGCCTCGACGGCCTCACCCGTACCTGGCGCCTCACCCATACCTGGAGCTCGAGCGGGCGGATTGGTTTCGGGAGGGCCCCCTGCGCGGCCGCTTGGATCCGATGGCGGCGGGAGATTCATCAAATGCCTCGCTGGCAAAATTCCGCTTCCAAGCCGGGGATGCCCCAGCGCGGCAGAGCGAAAACCTACCCCCCAATCTTACCCGCTGCCCCAACCGATGGTCAAAACTTGGCGTGCGCAAGCGAAGCGATTGCCTGACCGCGAACCTGGCGATGCTTACGGAAGATGCCGACTGCTTGGTCAACCGGCTAGTCGGCGCGAGGATCGGCAATCGAGCGGATGAACTGCGCCAATCGCGACTGCAAGTCGAGTAAGGCCTGCCAGCGGCGATAGTTAAGCGCTACCTGGTCGGCATCTTCATCGACTTGGCCCGACTCGATCACGTGCCGCAGCTTGATATGCACAAACTCAAGCAATTCAGAAAGTTGCGCTGCCTGCCCTGGCGAAAGCCGTTCTGGCAGGTCGGGCGGCTGCAGATTGTGGAGCGTGGCCGCGGGGTCCGGGGGATCGCTCCAACTCAGCTCGAAATCGAGCGAGGCCGATGGATGCTCTGCATCCACCTGGTCGGGCGCCAGCGTCATCCCTGGCTCCATTTCCCGCTGCTGGCGAATGCTCGCCAGGCGTTCGGCGATTTGCTCGCGGGAGCCAAACAACAGCACCGACCGTCCCACGCTAATCAAGTCGCCGTAGCGCAGGATCCGCAGATGGATTTCCTCGCCGTTGACCTTGGTACCATTGGTACTTTCCAGGTCAGTCAGTACCAGCTTGTCGTGATCTTCCTGAATCTTCAGGTGGTATCGGCTAACCCGCTCGTCGTTAAGCTGGACCGTGTTGCCTTCCTCCCGGCCGATGGTCACCGGGGTCCGGAGCGACTCGAAAACACGTCCGCGATCGGCGCCGTCCAACACTTGCAATGTGATGATCGCCATAGGGTAGGACGCGTGCAGCGAACGGTAAAGGAGCGACTCCGCATCACCCGACACCCAACACCTGGAACGCGCCGGAGCCGCCAACCTGATTGAACTCGATTATCTTAACATTCCCTTTTAGGGAAAGGTACGATCAATTTTTTACCGCGCGGTCTGATCGACGCAATTCCAAGCAGCCCACCCTCGGGGCTTCCAACCCTATCCAGATTCACAGCACGCGCCAGCCCTCAGACCGTCGCCTATCTAGCGCTCCGCAGCCGGGCCAAAACGGCCGGGCGATGACACCGCATCACATCAGAAACCCACCACCTTGAGGGGGGGCGGGGTGCCCATTCGCTATCCCGCTTCTGAAGAATCATCTGACAAGCCGGCCACGAGCGCAACGGTGAGTGAGCGAGGGCCGTGCGCGCCAATGACCAGCGACTGTTCAATATCGGCCGTCTTCGACGGACCTGAAATGAATACCCCGTAGCCGGGTTCTGTAAACGCCAACCGCTGGTACGACTGGTGCATGTTGTGAACGATCTGCGACTGCGGCACGACCAGCACCAGGTGCTGGCTGATGAAACACACCGCCCGATGCCGCAATGCGGCCGTATCGACCCAGACGGCGCCGTTCTCGGCCACGGCGAAACGGCCGCCGACAATTGCCACATCGACATCGGCCAGGTCGTGCGGATCGACCACCTGTGCCAGATCGCAGTTGCCAAGGGCCAGCCCTGGCACCGTGCAGACCACCTTGGCGGCTTCGGCGACGACCGGCAGGGCAGCCAAGGCAGCAGGCAGCGCCGCAGGCGAATCGACCTCGATCACTTGGCCGCCAACAGAAACCAGCGCCGTGCTGAATTGTCCGCGCACGTCGTGGTAGGTGATCCACGCTTCATCGAGCGCAGGCAATTCCGGCTGCGCGGTGTTGCGCCGCCGGATCGACGCGAGGATTTTCTCTTTAGCGCTCATGGCTTGGGCCGCCGGGCGTATAGTTCGCGAAAGCTCCGCCGGGGAGGTGTTGGCAACTCGCGCTGCCGCCCCCAGGGATTCCAGGGACCGTAGATCAGCCACCGCGGCAAGTGGCGCAAGAAGAATCGCCCCACCTTGCCAGCCAGGCGGTACAAACCGGGGCGCATCAGCACAAACGCCGCCGCCTTCATCGCCGCCTGCTTCTGCCAGGAGAGGTTGCCTCCGGCCGCCAGGTCTCGCCGCCACGTGAGCAACTGCTCGTGCAGGTTGATCTTCACGGGACAAACATCGGTACACGAGGCGCACAAGCTGCACGCATGCGGCAGCGTGGCATACCGGGCCGGGTCGCGGGCCGGATTGAGGATCGAACCGATGGGGCCCGGCACGGTCGCCCCGTAACTGTGCCCGCCGCTGCGGCGATAGACAGGGCACGTATTCATGCAGGCCCCGCAGCGGATACAGTGCAGCGAGCGGCGGTAGTCGTCGTTGCCCAGGATGGACGACCGCCCGTTGTCCACCAGCACAATATGCAATTCGCCGCCCGGTGCCGGGCCATGAAAATGCGAGCTATAGGTCGTGATGGGCTGGCCCGTGGCCGAGCGCGCCAACAGCCGCAGAAACACGCCCAAATCGGCCGCGCGGGGAATCAGCTTTTCAATGCCCATGCATGCGATATGCAGAGGCGGCAGTGAAACTCCCAGGTCGGCGTTGCCTTCGTTGGTGCAGATGACGAGGCCGCCGGTTTCGGCAATGGCGAAATTCACGCCGGTGATGCCCGCCTGGCTTTCCAGGAACACTTGGCGCAGTTTGTATCGTGCGGCCTCGGTCAGGTACTTGGGATCGGTCGCCCCGGCCTCGCTGCCCAACTTGCGATGGAACAGTTCCCCAACTTCTTCCTTCTTGATGTGGATGGCCGGCAGCACAATGTGGCTCGGCGGCTCACCGCGAAGCTGAACGATCCACTCCCCCAGGTCCGTATCCACCACGGTGATGCCGTGCCGCTCGAGGTACGGGTTGAGGTGGCATTCTTCCGTGAGCATCGACTTGCTCTTGGCCACCTGCTTCACGCCGTGCCGCTGGAGAATTTGCAGCACGATTTGATTGTGTTCTGCGGCGTCGGCGGCCCAATGCACCGTGGCTCCCAGTGCCGTGGCCTGGCGTTCAAACTGTTCCAGGTAATCGGCCAGGCGCCCGATGGTGTGGGCCTTGATCGCAGCGGCCTTGGCCCGCAGCGTCTCCCACTCGGGCAGCGAGTGCGCCATCCGGTCGCGCTTCACGCGTACAAACCAGAGCGCCTGGTCGTGCCAGTGCGCCCGGGCGTCGTCGCGGACAAATTCAGCCGCGGCCCGGGGATGATCGACCACCGTGGTATCCTTTGTCATCGCATCACAGGCGGCTAGAAAAGAACCTGGCTGCTACCGGCCAGTGGTTCACGTTGCACTCACCCTGCCTCGACGGATCGTTCGTCTTTCATAACGCTCGCGGCCCCCGGACTTGCCACCGGGGGGCAGACTCCTTCAAACCGGATAGCCGGCCAGAATCTCGGCGACATGCATCACGCGGATCGGCTGTTGTTGCCGGCGTATCAAACCATCCAGGTGCATCAGGCACGACATATCGTTGCTCGTCAGCACTTCGGTGCCCGCTTGAAGGTGGTCGTGGACGCGGTCCAAGCCCATCATGCACGACACCGCTTCTTCGTTCACGGCGAACGTGCCGCCAAAACCGCAGCACTCGTCAGGCCGCGTCAGTTCCGCAAACTGGATTCCCTCCAGCGACTGGAGCAACTGCCGGGTTTTGTTAAATGCGGGGCCGACGGTTTCGCTGCTGCGGGCCAGCCGCAACTCGCGCAACCCATGGCAGCTTTGATGCAGCCCAACGCGGTAAGGGAACGAGCCTTCCAAGCGCTGCACGCCCAGCACATCGACCAGGAACTCGGTCAGTTCGAACACGCGATCGCGGAGCCTGGCGTACGCTGCATCGTCGTGGAAGTATTCGCCGTAGTGATGGCGGACCATCGCCGTACAACTGCCCGAGGGGCACACCACGTATTCGTACTCGGCGAAGATGTCCACGAACCGCCGCGCCAGGGGCCGGGTCTGCTCCACGCAACCCGTGTTCGCCATCGGCTGGCCGCAACAGGTTTGGGCAGTGGGAAAATCCACGTCGCACTCAAAGCGGTGCAGCAGATCGACCGTAGCCAGCCCAACCTCGGGATAGAACTGATCGATATAGCAGGGGATGAACAAGCCTACGCGAGGCATGGGGAGGCAGCGGTCTGGCTGGGGGGGAAGAACGAAGGCGGGCAAGCAGCGGCCCAGGGCGCAACGCGATCCATCGCAGGCTAGTGACCCGGCACCGCACGTAGCGCGACAACGGCCATTATAGGTCCGGCAGCCTGGAACCGACAGGGGCCACAGCGTCCTGCTCTCGCAACGATCCGTTACCGTTACCGCCCCGGGAACGGCGCGATCGCCAGAGGGTTGGCGGAGGGAAAACAACAGATACTGGGGAACCCATTCAGAAGCCCAGCACTTCGATCTCGGTTACGCCGGCATAGCCGTCGTCGCGCCATACGCTTCGCGGCTCGATCTTCACGTACCGGCCGCGGACAAAGGGAACCGGCAGCGTCGTACTGTAGTCGCCTACGTCCACCCGGCCCGGTGCCGGCGGCACCAGCCCATGCGCCACGGGCGTGAGCAGCGACGGCGTTTCACTCACAAAGATATCGACATCTTTCCAGCCGCGGTGCGTCTGCCCGGGCAGGTTGAAGTTCCAGATGCGCACGGCGGCTACGGTCCGAACCTCGCCCAGGTCCAGCACGATGAGGGGGCGCTTCCCGGCGGGATACTGCCACATGTGTTTGACTTCGATCACGTTCCACTGGCCATCGGCCGCAGCGGTGGCCGGCGCTTCTTCGCTGCTGTAGCTGTGACGCGATACGCCCTCCACCGGCAACGTGGGAGCAGCCATCTGGCGGGTGACAATCGCGAGCATCATCGCCGCATCGCGTGCCGGGCTTGGCCCCGCTCCGGCGGAAGCGACGATCGCTTCCAATCGCTGCGGCAGCGCCGCCAGGTGTTCGGCCGTATCGAGGTCGATATCGTCGGGCAGGTTGCGCAGCGCCGCCAGATCGGTCTGGTTATGCTCCAGAACCGCGCGGTTGATCGCCCGCAGTGCGGCAGCCAACCAGGGGCCATCGTGGTACACCAGCGGCAGCAGTTCGATCAGCGTGGTCTGCGGCGGATCATTGCAGACGGCCAGGGCATCCAGTACGGCCATTTGCTGGCAAGGCACCTCGCCCAGGTGATGTAACGCCGAGGGCGCCACACCGCCGAGGATGCCGCGGGCCGTCGCCCGGGCTAACGCCCGCGGTTGCATCTCGCGCGCTAACTCCAATAGCCGAGGGCCAGCGCCGGGATAGTTGAGCCGCTGGATTTCGCGAATGGCGACAGGCCACGTTTGCGACTGTTCAGCGTTCTCCAGCACGCCAACCATGGCTGGCACCACGCGGTCGGCATCGTTGAATACCCGGAGCACTTCCAGCGCGTTGGCCACCAGGGTGGGGTTATCGCTTTCCAGGGCGTCCAACAGCAGCGGCAACGCAACGTCGGCATCGGCCAGCAGTCGGCTGCGGGCCGCGCGGACATTGGCACGGTCGTTCCCTTCCAACATCCGCATCTGGGTCATCAGCTCTCGCCGGGTGCGGCGCGTGGCTTCGATCCGTTGGAGCAATTCACCGGCCCGCTCCCGCTGCTGCATCGTGGGGACCGATGCCAACACGTCGTCCAAGTTGCGGGTGGCGGATTCCAGGTTGCCATCTTTGAGGTGCTGTTGCGCTTCAGACAGCAGCTTTTCGCGCCGCTGTTCGTTGCGAATCCGCAACTGTTCGGCCAGGGTGTCCTGAAGCTCGGTGAGCCGCTGCTGTTGCGCCTCATCCAGTTCATCGCCGGCCTCGGCGATTGATTGGAGCAACCCACGCGCGGCGTCGAATTCGTTCTCCTGCAAATGTTGGTCGGCCTCGTCCAGCCTGGCCGTCCAATCTACTGGCGGCGCCGAAGGCGACGGCTCGGGCGGCTCGGGTAGCGGCGTTGCCGGTTGCGTGGTGTGTTCAACTTGAACCTGCTGCTCGGCCGGAGGTTGCTCACCACAGCCGGCCATCGCCGACAGGCCAGCCAACCATGCAGCAAGTAGCGTAAAGCGAACGCGGCGGATAAGCGGCTTGACCATCGGGCGTGACCTTTGCGGCAAGCGGCAGTCGCGGGCGGGCCAGGAGGCGCGGCAAGGCGGCGGGAACGATCCAGGAAGGTCTATCTTAGACCAACGGGGGGTGCGATTCAAAGAAGCCGTCAATTTACGGGCGCACCGCCATCCCAAAGATTGTCACCGGCCCGCGATGGGCCGAGCGTTCGCTGCAGCTTCTACGGTCGCCGCGCCGTGCGACCTTCATCCGCTGGTTGCCGACCAGAGGGCGGCGCCATGCCATGCGGCGGCGCTGGCCCGGCGGCCGGCGGTTCCACCACAATCAGGCGTTCCCTGGGTACGTCGCCCAACCGCGGGGCATTGCGGTCGCGTTCGGAAAGCAACGGCTCGCTCACCGGCCAATCAATGGCCAACTGCGGATCGTCCCAGGCAATGGAACCCTCGTACTCCGGCCGATAGAAGTCGGTGCATTTGTATGCCACCAGCGCCGTTTCGCTGGTCACGCAGAAACCGTGAGCGAGGCCCGGCGGGATATAGAGCTGCCGCCGGTTTTCGGCCGAGAGCGAGTAGCCGACCCAGCGGCCGAAGGTCGGCGAGCCCGGCCGAATATCAGCCGCGACGTCGAACACTTCGCCTTCCAGCACATAAACAAATTTGCCTTGAGGCCGGGGGTTCTGGTAATGCAGTCCCCGGAGCGTACGGCGCCGCGAGCGCGAAAGGTTGTCCTGCACGAATGCCAGATTCATCCCCGCTGCCTGGTACCGCTCCTGGTTCCAGACTTCCATGAAGAAGCCCCGGGAGTCTCCGAAAACATCGGGTTCGATGAGCAACACGCCGGGGATTTCGGTTTCGTGAATCTGCATGACGGAGTCCGTACCCTGTAAGAATGGCAAGCAACGCGGGCCCCGTTACGCCACACGCGTTTTCAATCCCAAGCGCTGTTCAGGCTGTTTGTCCGCCTGTACGCGGCGAATCCAATCGCCATTGGCCAGGTACCAGGCGACCGTTTTCCTCAGCCCCGATTCAAAGGTTTCGCGCGGCCGCCAACCTAGTTCGCGGTCGATCTTGCTGGCGTCGATCGCGTAGCGGTGATCGTGCCCTGGCCGGTCGGCCACGTACGTGATGAGGTTCGCATGGGGACAGCCGCCGGGCAGCGGTGCCAATTCATCGAGCAACTGGCAGATCGTCTGCACGACTTCCACGTTCGTACGCTCGTTCCAGCCGCCAATGTTATACGTTTCGCCCGGAACTCCCTGGCGCAGGGCCAGCGACAACGCTTCCGCGTGGTCGTCTACGTACAGCCAGTCGCGCACATTGGCCCCCGTGCCATAGATGGGCAGCGGCTTGCCGGCCTGGCCGTTGAGAACCATCAACGGAATGAGTTTCTCGGGGAATTGATACGGCCCGTAGTTGTTCGAACAGTTGGTCACCAGCGTCGGCAATCCATACGTGCGGTGCCACGCCCTGACCAGGTGATCGGATGCGGCCTTGCTGGCCGAATAAGGGCTACTGGGGTCGTAGGGGGTGGTTTCGGTGAATCGTCCCTCGTCGCCCAGCGAACCATACACTTCGTCGGTCGATACGTGGTGGAACCGGAACGTGTCGCGCCGCGACGGCGGCAGCGACTCCCAGTACCGCCGCGATTCCTCCAGCATCGTATAGGTGCCGAGGATGTTGGTATGAATGAACTCCGCAGGGCCATCGATCGAACGATCGACGTGGCTCTCGGCTGCCAGGTGCATGACGGCATCGGGCTGGTGGTTCTCCAGCACGCGGCGGATCTCCGAGGCGTCGCACACGTTGACCCGCTCGAAAGCGTAGTGGGGATGCGTCGATTCTCGCTCCAGCGTGGCCAGGTTGCCAGCATAGGTCAGGCAGTCGACATTAACCACGGCATCGCCCCGGCCGAGCAAATGCCGAACCACGGCCGAACCGATGAAGCCTGCCCCGCCAGTTACCAAGACCTTCATAAGTCAATTTCCCTATCGTGGATCCGATCGATTCGATCGGTTGCAATCCGATTGCTACTGGTCAGGTCGTTCGGTGCCTGGCCTGAAATGGATGCCACCTGCGCTGACAGTGGGCGCGCGGTAGGGCACACAGTAGGGCACACACTAGATCAGTTGTGCGCTGCCGTCACCCCCAATCAGGGCCACCTCGGCGTGGAATCGTGCTTTATGCGGCCCTGGAGGCATTGGCGGAAGCAGCAGCTTCGCCATCGGCGACCAGCATAGCATCCAGGCATGGGGCCAAGGCTTCCTCCCAGGTGGGAATGCGCAGGCCAAACTGCTCGCGAATGCGCCGCGTATCGAGCCGCGAGTTCTTGGGGCGAGCCGCCGGAGTGGGATACCCTTCACTGGGAATGGCCTTCAACTCGGGTACCGCCGCCTTGGGACACACCTGCCGGCGATGCTCAAAAATCCGCTCCGCAAACCCGTACCACGAGGTCTCGCCGCCGCAGCTCAAATGGTAGATGCCGCCGCACTCCCGCAGGTACCCGCCCGGGTCGCCACCCGCCTGGGCGAGAATCATCGTGGTTGCCTCGGCAATGGCCCGGGCAGAGGTGGGCGAGCCGATCTGGTCGTTCACCACCGACAACTCACTGCGCGTACTGGCCAGGCGAAGCATGGTCGTGATGAAATTGCTGCCGTTGAGCCCGTACACCCAGCACACCCGAAGGATCAGGTGCGGAACTGCCGCGGCGGCCACAGCCTGCTCGCCCGCCAGCTTGGTCTGGCCGTACACGTTAATGGGTTGGGGACGGTCGGTTTCGGTCCAGGACTTCTCGCCGCCGCCATCGAACACGTAGTCGGTTGAATAGTGGACCATGGCCGCTCCAAGCCGAGCAGCCTCCTCGGCCAGGATGCCCGGGGCGGTACCGTTGATGGCCTGGGCCATTTCAGGTTCCCGCTCGGCCCGATCAACGGCCGTGTACGCGCCCGCGTTGACGATCAGGCGCGGTTGCACCTGTCGCACCACACGGCAAATGCTGTCGGCATTCGAGAGATCGATCGATTGCCAGACCGGGTGGCGCTGGCCAGGCGGCGGTGTCCGCGAGGCCACGATCACGTTACCCAACAGGGGCAAACACTGTCGCAGCTCCCACCCCACCTGTCCGCTTGCACCAACTAGCAGGATAGGACGCTCGGAAGAAACGGCTGAGTTTGGCAACACCATGATTAGCAGTTGATTCAGACGGGTAACAATCTAACGGAAGTAACGGTCGCAGCCGGTCGGAATGCGCGCCGCCACTGGCAGCAGGACAGTTCGGTACCACATCAATCCATGATACGTTCGACGGTCGCGAGGGTCGCTACTATGCCGCGATCTTGGCCGGCCGGGCAACCGCGACACCTTCGCGGGCGATCAGATCGAGCAAATAGCGCCCATAGCCGTTCTTGCTCATGGTTTGCCCGATCCGCTCGACCTGTTCTGAGGTGATGAAACCCATCCGCCAGGCGACTTCTTCGGGGCAACAGACCTTTTGCCCCTGCCGGGTTTCGATCACGCCGATGAACTGCGAAGCGTCGAGCAGGGAATCGTGTGTGCCCGTATCCAGCCAGGCGCAGCCACGGCCCATGATCTGCACGTTGAGCGTACCCTGTTCGAGGTAGGCGCGGTTGACGTCGGTAATTTCCAACTCGCCACGGGCCGAAGGTTTCAGGTCCCGGGCGATGTCCACGACTTGTTCATCATAAAAGTATAGGCCGGTAACCGCATAGTTGGAACGCGGCCGTAGCGGCTTTTCTTCAATATCTACGGCCTGACCGCGCTGGTCGAGCACCACCACGCCATAGCGTTCGGGATCGTTTACGTGATAGGCGAAGACGGTGGCGCCGCTGGTCCGCAAACAC
This sequence comes from uncultured Pirellulales bacterium, assembly GCA_964511065.1. Classification (GTDB taxonomy): domain Bacteria; phylum Planctomycetota; class Planctomycetia; order Pirellulales; family S012-138; genus CALBRZ01. Next base: position 42,304 of record CAZEEG010000015.1, read on the forward strand.
GCCTGCCGCAGTTGCTTGTGCAGATCGTGCCCATGAAAGATGTTGTCGCCCAGGATCAGGCACGAGGGATCGGAGCCCACAAAATCGGCCCCGATGAGGAAAGCTTGGGCCAACCCATCGGGGCTGGGTTGCTCGGCATAGCTGAGCGAGATACCCCATTGCGAGCCATCGCCCATCAGCCGCTGAAACAGCGGCAAATCGTATGGCGTGCTGATCAGGAGAATATCGCGAATCCCCGCCAGCATGAGCGTGCTGAGCGGGTAATAGATCATAGGCTTGTCGTAGATTGGCAACAGTTGCTTGCTGACAACCTGGGTGAGTGGATAGAGGCGGGTTCCCGACCCCCCAGCCAGAATGATTCCCTTCCGCAGTCGCGGTTCCGCTTCCATGACGGCGCGCCTGTGTTGATGGATGGCGACGGCAACAGGTAGCAGCACTTGGTCGCCAGATGCCGGCAATGCTCCGTTGCACCGGATCAGGGGAAGATACCCAGCTACTAATTTGCGGTCCAGACAAGTTTAGTGGCGGGGAAGGCCCAACAGAGGAAAGGCCGAATAGAGGTAACCGCTACGCATTTGCGGTCCAGACAGGTTTAATGGCCCCTCCAGGCGCGGCAGTGGGGCCGCAAAGCACCCACGCCTGACAGGAGGTCGCCGCCACGATGAAACCTCGGCCAGCTAGCAACCCCCTGGGGAGAAATGTTGTAGGGTACTTAATAGATGGCTGAGGTGACGGAGCCATGAAATGCTGGGGCACGGAACCGGTCGCCGCTTGCGGCAGGCTGCCCTCCCTTCTTGCCGCGGGGAAATGCCTGCCATGCGAGATTCTGCATGCCCACCATGGTCGAGTTGCCCTGTGGAGGTCCCGGCATCCGATGGCTGGCTCACGCCGGTCACGATCCCGGGGGATGCAGCGGCCCCACAGCGCGTGGCAGGCAGCCTCATCGATCTATCTCCTTGGCACGCCCTGATTTGGGTTCCACAACCGTTTCGCCTGGCCAGCACCGGCGAGGTGCAATTCTCCTGCGAATCGCTGGGACTGGAGTTATCCGTTTCGGCCCAGACTGTGCGGATCCGGCATGTCCAAGACGGTTGGCTACTGGATGTGGCTTTTGAACCGCCGCTCCCGGACGACCTGCTGAGAGCAGAGATGGGAAGGGACCCACTCCAAGCCCCGACTGCTGACCGGTCGCCCCTTGCGGTCGGCGTGCGCTGGCCCGATGGCGATGCCGCAACCGTCGCGGAGCTAGCAGAAGTCACCTTCAGCGGATTCTGCCTGCGGCTTCCCCCAGAAGCGGCGAAGGCTGACCGGCCGCTGGGCGCTACGATAGAAGTCCAAGTGCCTAAGCGACTTGCAACACTTGGTGCCCAGGTGGTGTGGCGCGCCGCTACTCCCTGCGGTTGGGTCTACGGATGCCAGGGAGCCGACATCGCGCAGATAGCGGAGTTTTCGCCGGCCAAGGCAACGCGACGAGAGACAGCAATCAGGGCCGCAGCGGAGCCAGCCAGTACCGCTGCCATCGGCGGCCGGGTGTGGGCCGTGCTGCTGGTGGGATCGTTGGCCTTGGCTACCTGGCGGCTGTACGCGCTATTAACCTGCTAGCGGCCACTACTTGGCCGACTTGATGGCGTCGCTGGGCAGCCGGAAAGGAGCGCTGCGGACAACCCGCGTTACGGCACCGCTGCGCAGGCACTGCGTGCAAACCCGCATCCGCTTGTTGGTGCCGTTGGAGGTCGTCACGCGCACTCGTTGCAGGTTAGGGCGGAATTTGCGCCGGGTGATCCCGGTGACCTTGGTACCCACCCCGCCCAGGTATTTCGCCTTACCGCGGGTGGTGACCGAATTTCCCACCTGAACTGATTTGCCGCAGACTTCGCATGCTTGAGACATGACCGTCTTCCGTCGTTTAATCGCTCGATTTTTTGGCCAAAACTCGGAGTATACCGTAACCGCTCGGCGATGCAAGGCGTGCCAGATAGTGAATTGGTCAAGACTTGCGCCGTTTTTGCGCCGTATCCACGGCAGCGCCCTTCGCCCGCGATCCCCCGTGCCCGCGAGTCGGCTTCGCCGCCCCCCGGAGTTGCCGCCGGTGGCTTGAATTGCAGAAGTTGAGACAACGGTCACGGTCATCAAACGGCGCGACGACGGCAGAATCTGCACGGCGACTTGCGCAGTTTCCGCCGCTGGCTACCACGTGATGGCAGCCACGGCAGCGGCCGGACCGACAACCATCACAGCACGCAAAGGATTACAAAAACACCACTTAGGAAAATCGCCCCACTGCCGCCCGGTAGTGCCTGATCTTTCGGCATCGCACTTGCTTACCTTGGTCGCCGCGATTCAGGCACGCAGGGGGGCGCGCCAAACGCAACCGGGCATCGATGCCATACGGGCTATACATCGCGGCAGAGGGAGCCTCGGCGCAGAACGTGCGCATGCAGGTCATCGCCAATAACCTGGCGAACGTGGAAACGACGGCGTTCAAGCGAGACGTCCCCCGCATCCAGGCTCGCTTTGCCGAAGCCATCGTGCAGGGCATGGACGCTCCAGGCTCGGGCAGCATCAACGATATTGGCGGCGGCGTGCGGGTCGTCGATACCGTGACCGATTTCACCTCCGGAGGCTATCGCGTCACCGGCCGGCCCGAAGACCTGGCCATCCGCGGCGAAGGCTTTTTCGTGGTGCGCCGTCAGGGTCAAGACCTGCTTACCCGGGCCGGCAATTTCTCCATTTCCGCCAATGGCGCCCTCACCACCGATCAAGGGTTGCCGGTGCTCGACTCCACCGGTGCCGCGGCGGTCATCGACCCGGCCTTGCCCTGGTGGGTCAGCCCCCAAGGCGAGCTCCTGCAGGACGGTGCCCGCATCCCGTTGGCGATCGTTCGGCCCCAGCAGCCGGGCGATCTCACGAAAGTGGGCGACAACTTGTTTCAGCCGCTGGCACCCACGGTACCGCTGCCTTTTGAACAGCGGCAGGTGGAAAGCGGCGTGCTGGAAACCAGCGGGGTCAACCCGGTGGGCGAGATGATGAACCTGATCTCGGCTTCGCGCGCCTTTGAGTCGAACGTAACCCTGATCCGCAACCATGATCAGATGATCGGCAACCTGATCGGCCGCGTCCTCAGCGTGCGGTAGGCGGCGGCCACCGCGTGTTCCAGGTGGCCACCCAACTGATCCATCAGTCATATAAACAAACATCCATCCACCGTCATAACTCACTTGCAGGCGAGGCAGGCAACCTACGATGGCGATGCAAACCTTATATACGGCCGCCACCGGCATGGAGGCGATGCAGACCAAGCTCGATACCATCGCCAACAACCTGGCCAACGTGTCGACGACCGCCTTCAAACGCGATCGGGCAAACTTTGAAGACCTGTTCTATATCAATTACACCTTGCCGGGTGCCGAAGACGCCGACGGTAATCTCACGCCGACCGGAGTCTACGTCGGATTGGGAACCCGGGTCAGCAGCACGCAAACCGAGTTCCGCCAAGGTTCCTTCGATACCACGAACAAAGAACTCGACTGGGCCATCGAAGGCAAAGGCTTCTTCCAAGTGCTCGATCCGGGTACCGGCGAAATCCTCTACACCCGGGCCGGAACCTTCGACCTCAACAACAACGGGCAGATCGTCATGGCATCGGCCGGCATCGGGCGACTGCTCGAACCGCCCGTCGTCATTCCGCAAGACGCCACGCACATTGAGGTCAGCCCCCAGGGCGTGGTTTCCGTCAAGCAGCCGGGTAACCCGCAGTTGCAACCGCTGGGCACGTTGCAACTGGCGCAGTTCGTCAATCCCGACGGTCTCGTCAAGCTGGGCGACAACCTCTATGCCGAGACGCAATCTTCGGGGCCGCCGCAGCTTGGCAATCCCGGCCAAGACGGCTTGGGCTTCGTCCGCCAAGGAACGCTCGAACAATCGAATGTCGAACCCGTCCGCGAGTTGATCGACCTCATCACCACGCAGCGGTCGTTCGAACTCAATTCTCAAGCCGTGCAAGCCGGCGACCAGGTGCTGCAACTGGTGGCCAACTTGCGGCGGTTCTAAACCCGATAGCTGTATCCATCGCCGCACCGGGCGGCAGCTTCGGCTCCTAACCCTCTTCCGGCTCATCAACACGTTCACGGTCAGAACGCTATGGCAACCAGCATCCAAGTTCACCCTCACCGCAACCATGCCACGACGGCCCATCGCGCCGGCGCGTGGCTGGCGGCGGTGCTGTTGATCGCCGTTGAACATGGAGCCTGGGGCGCGGATATCCAGCTCAAGCCCAAGGCCGAGGTTCAGGGCACGCTGGTCCGCCTGGGCGATGTGGCCAACATTCTGGACGCCGATTCCGATCGCAGCGCGCGGCTGGCCAAGGTCGAACTGTGCCCGGCCCCGCTGCCGGGCCAGCAGCTCAACTTGTCGGCCTCCGACATTCAGCGGACGCTGTTGCATCGGGGTGTGGAACTGTCGAGCGTGCGGTTCTCCGGTGCCGGCCGCGTTGCCGTGTCGGCCGTGGGCGCCGTCCAGGCGGTTGATGCGGCGACACCGCGGTCTACCCCCATCAACACGGCCTCGGTGCGGCAAGCCAACAGCCGCGCGGTGGAAGCCATCACGGCGTACCTGGAGCGTGCGGTCGGCAGCGAACAGCCTTGGGACATCACCCTGCATTGGGATCATGCCTCGCAACGGCGCATCGCCCAGGCGGCGCATCTCCAGGTTGTCGGTGCCCTGGGAGCCAACCAGGTAGCCGCGCACACCGCCGCCCATTCCTTGGAAGCCCAAACCGTGGCGCACCGTGGCGAGACCGCTGGCCCCGTCGAGCCTGCGACATTTGCCGCCCCCACCGACGTGAACCGCTGGCTCGGTCCGCAAACTTTCGTGCTGTCGCTCCACAGGGACGGCCGCCGCGAGCCGCTGATGGTCTCGGCCACCGTTTCGCTCACGCCGGCGGTTGTGGTCGCTACCGTGGCGATCAGCAAAGGCACCGTGTTGCAGGCCGAGCATCTGAAGCTGCAGCGCGGAACCAAGGCTGCCGCCACCGACGCCTGCCATCGCTTGGAAGACGTAGTAGGGAAACAGGCCACCATCAACATGGCGGCCGGCCAGATCATCGACGCCGGTATGGTGCAAGAGCCTGAGCTGGTCCGCCGCGGGGAGATCGTAACCGTCAACGTCTATAGCGCCGGCGTGCGGCTCCGCATGGAGGCGAAAGCCCGCGAGTCGGGCCGCCGCGGCGATACCATCCTGGTGGAAGCGTTGAACGACCGCCGACTGTTCCAGGGCCGCGTCTGTGCGCTGCAAACGGTAGAGGTGCTCGCCCGGGGCACCTCGCTTGGCGGCGACGAGCGTATGCAATGACGGCAAACAAGATCAGCGCCACGGATTGGCCGCTTCAACACTCGACGGATAGCCCCGCATCGCTTGGGAAGCAGTTTCCGCAGGGAGGCAGACCCATGACTCACGACCGTCCGGCAATCACGGCCATGGATCGCAGCGCCCCGGTGCGGCGGCCCGGCCCTACATGCACCCTCGCAGGTGTCTTAGCAGCGGTGGTCCTGCTGGGCCCAGCGGCATCCAGCAGCACCGCCCAAAGCGGCACCTTGGTGCGCAATATCACCCACGGCCACCAACTCAACGTGCAGGATGCCTCATTCTACTATATGGCCTCCCCGCCTCCGCGGATGATTCAGAAACACGACATCATCACCGTGGTGGTCAATATTCGAAACGCCTTCCTGAGCGAGGCCGAGGTGCAGCGCCGCAAGCGGGCCAACTACGATGCCAGACTGCTCGACTGGTTTGACCTCCGCGGCATGACACTCAAACCGGGCCTCGCCGACGGCGACCCGGCCGCCAACGGCCAGTTGAACACGCAATATCGCGCGGAAAATGAAATCGAAACCATCGACCGGTTGCAGTTCACCATCGCGGCCCGAGTTAAAGACGTTCGCCCCAACGGCAACCTCGTGATTGAAGCCACCCAAACCGTCAGGAACAACGACGAACTCTGGGAGCAGACACTAACGGGCGAGGTCGAACCGGACAAGGTGCTGCCCAACAATCGCGTGCTGAGCGAGGATGTCGCCGATCTGACAATCCACAAACGCGAGATGGGCCACGTGCGCGATGCCTACCGCCGCGGCTGGTTTATGAAATTTTGGGATCGAGTATCACCATTCTGATCGAGCTTGTCTGATCGCGCCTGGCGGGCCATCGCCGCACCGGCGCTTTCATCATACGAACCTTTCATTTTGCATTATCTATGGCATCGGCAATCTCGAAACCTACCATGCGAACCATCGCTGCCATTCGCCGACCTCTCGCGCTGGCTGTCATCGCGGCGGTGGTGTGCGCCGCGCTCGATGCCGGCCCCGCCAGCGCCCAGACACGCTTGATCGATGTTTGCCGCGTCAAAGGGCAGGAAGAAAACGAATTGGTGGGCATGGGCCTGGTGGTGGGCCTGCGTGGCACGGGCGATGGTGCCAAGTTCTTGCCCACCATCCGCAGCCTGGCCGCTACCCTGCAATTGATGCAGCATCCACTGGGCCAGAACGGCCTGGCCGAATTGAAGGACGCCAAGAACGTGGCCCTGGTGATGGTTTCGGCCACCGTACCCTCGGGCGGCGCCCGCGATGGTGATCGGCTTAGTTGCCGCGTCAGCTCGATCGGTTCGGCCAAAAGCCTGGAAGGCGGACGCTTGTTCGTCACCCCGCTGCAGGACATCCAACCTGGCAGCAACCGCGTCTATGCTTTTGCCCAGGGCGATCTGAAGGTCGATCCGAATAACCCCAACACGGCCACGATCTTCAATGGCTGCCGGCTGGTTGAGGATTTTTTCAATCCTTACGTGAAAGACGGCCATATCACGCTGGTGATCAACCCGAACCAGGCCAGTTTTGTGATGGCCCAGGAAGTGGCCGACCTGGTGAACCAGCAGTTTGCCTATCCACGCTACACGGCGCAGGGTTCTGAGTATGTCCGCCCGGCCAGGGCCATCAATCAAGTGAATGTGCTGGTCGAAATTCCACAGCAGTACCGCAACTTCCCGGTGGAGTTCGTGGCCCAGGTGATGAACCTGCCGCTGGATGAGATTCGCACCGATGCCCGGGTGGTGGTCAACGAACGCACCGGCAGCGTGGTCATCAGTGGCGATGTGGAGATTGGCCCGGCGGTGGTTACGCACCGCAATATCGTGGTGGAAACTGGCGCGCCGGCGGCCGATCGTTTCATTGGGATCGACCCAGAGGACGCCAATCCCACGCGACTCAAGTCGCTGCTCGAAGCGCTCAATGCCGTCAAGGTTCCGACCGAGGACATCATCGAAATCCTCAAAGGCCTGGACCGCAACGGCAAGCTCCGCGGGCGGCTCATCATTGAGCCCTAAATTGATATTCCGCGTGTGACGTTCTGAATCGGTTCCACCACACTACCAAAACTGCCGAAATATAGATTCAGAGCCGTCGCCTGCTGGCTCGCGCCAACGTCAAGGAAAATTAACCGTGAATTCCATCACAGGCACCCAGCCCGCGGGGCTACTGACCACGGCCGCATGGCACCAGGGGCCGGACATCGCGCCGGCACCAGGCTCCGAAAGCTTCGCGAGCCTGCTCCGCCGGACCAGCGCGGCAGACACACCGGAAGTGGCCGGCGATGCCAGCCTCACCTCCCCCATGGGGCAAGCTGGACAGCCAACGGAGGATGGCGATAGCGAGCTGAAGCACCAGTTCACGACGTTCGTCGGCCAAACGCTGTTCGGCCAGTTGTTCAAGGCCATGCGATCGTCGCTGGGCAAGCCTGCCTACTTCCACGGCGGCCGGACCGAGGAAGTCTTCCAACAACAACTCGACCAGGTGCTTGCAGACCGCATGACGCTGGCTCAAGGCGGGCGCTACGCCCAGGCCATGTACGATTTGCAGTTTGGTAACGATCGGGGAGCAAACTTTTCAGCCTCGCTGTAAGGCACCTTCGCTGGAAGTCACCCGTGCTGCGAGATACCGCCGCGGTTTTCATCATCACAGACGCACGATGGAAGCGACCGTAACCAGGTACACCGTACGCATACTTTCTCATCGATTCGGGGGGAAACTCAATGACGACTGCAACTGTGCCCTGGGAACAGGTTCTCCCGGAGTTACTTGAAGAGCTTTCGGCGGTTCAGCACGAGTGGCTGGTGGTACTGGCGGAGAAGCAGCGCCTGCTGATGGACCCGGCCACCGAAGCCGACGTGGCAGGGCTGCAAACGCGCGAACAGGACCTGCTCACACGGCTTCAGGCTTGCCACGACCGACGCGAGGAACTGCTCCGCCTGGCCGAGGACGAGGGCAGGCCGGGCCGCAGCCTCCACGCCGTCGCGGCCACGCTGCCCGAGGGGGCCAGCCGCGACAGCGTTCAGGCTCAACTGGACCAGGCCCAGCAGCAGACACGGCTTCTCCGCCAGCGCAACCTGGCCAACTGGATGATGCACCAGCGGTCGATGATCCACCTGGCGCAGATTCTGGAGATTCTGGCGACAGGCGGGCGACTCCAACCCACCTACGAGCAAGGCAAGCCCAACGACAACGGGCCGACCGGCATCCTGGTCGACGAGGCCGTTTGAACGGCGCGCCCATTGAACGGCGCCCTTGGTACGGTACGCCCTCTGTACAGTACACCCTCTGTACAACGCACCCTTTGTATGGGGGGGGGCGGGGCGGCGGCCAAGCCGCGGCACCTGATCCGAATGCCACCTGTAAGCAAGCGACCAACAGCCCATGTCCCTCTATAGCTCCATTCAATTGGCGGCCAATACGCTGCGGGCGAACCAGATCGGCCTGCAAGTGGTGGGGCAGAATATCGCCAATGCCAACACGCCGGGTTATATCCGCGAGGAGATGGTGCTTCGGCCCGGCCCCACGCAGCGGATGGGCAAACTGCTGTTGGGGCTGGGGGTCGATGTCGAAGCCATCGTCCAAAAGGTGGATACCTTCGTGCAGACGCAGATGCGCGGCGCCATTAGCGACCGCGTGAGCGGCGAAACGCAGGAACAAACGTTTCTGCAACTGGAACAGTTGATCGGCGAACTGAGCGAAACCGACTTGAGCACCTCGCTCAACAACTTCATCGCGAGCATTCACGAAATCCTCAACCAGCCCGAAGACGCCGGCGTGCGACACCTGGCGGCCCTGCAAGGCAAAACCCTAGCGGGCGACATCCAGCGTTTGCACCAGCGGGTGCAGGCCAACCGCCGCGACCTGAACGAGCAGGTCATCGGCATGGCCGTCGACATCAATCGGCTGACCGAGGAAATCCGCGAGCTCAATGTGAAGATCGCCCAGGTCGAAGGCGGTTCGATCTCCAAGAGCGATGCCGTCGGCCTGCGCGACCAGCGGGGACTGGCCCTCGCCAAGCTCTCGGAGCTGATCGATATTCGCGCCGATGAGCAGTTCAACGGGGCGATCAACGTTTCCGTGGACGGCACCTTCCTGGTGTTTGAAGGCATCCGTCGCGAAGTGGAGGTCGTGCTCGACAGCGACCGCGGCGTGACCGTCGCTGATATCCACTTTTCCGATACCGACGAGCCGCTCCAGGTTCGCTCCGGCAAACTGGCAGGATTGAAAATCTCACGCGATGAAATCCTGGGTGGCTTCCTCGAGCAACTCGACGGCTTCGCCAGCGCGCTGATCTACGAATTCAACCGGGTGTTCTCGTCCGGGCAGGGCCTGACCGGCTATCAATCGCTCACCAGCGAGCATGCCGTGAACGCGCCCAGCGCGGCATTGAACCAGGCGGGGCTGCCTTTTCAGGGAAGTTCCGGCTCCTTCCAGGTGATGGTTTACAACCGGCAGACCGGACTGACGGTGTCGAGCGATGTCTTCATCGACCTGGACGGGCTCGATAACAACGACACGACACTGGAATCGCTGGCTGCACAGTTGACGGCCATCGACGGGGTTGTAGCCACCGTTGAAGCCAACGGCCAGCTCACCATTCGCAGCGAGTCCGTCGAGCAGGATATCGCCTTTGGCAACGATACCAGCGGCATACTGGCCGCCTTGGGCATCAATACGTTCTTTGGCGGCAGTACCGCGAGCGATATTCACGTCAGCCAGTTGATCCTGAACGACCCTTCCAAGTTCACCGCCAGCCGCACCGGGATTGGCGTCGATACGGCCGGCGCGGAGGAACTGGCCGCGTTCATCGACCGGCCGCTGCCCTCACACAACAACCACTCCATCAGCGATTTGTACGACCGCCTCGTGGGCGACGTTACCCAATCATCGTACGTCGCACAGAGCATCGCCGAAGGCTATCGCGTGTACGAGGCTTCGCTGGAAGCGAGGCACCTGGCTGTCAGCGGGGTGAGCATCGACGAAGAAACCGTCCGGCTGATGCAATACCAGCGGGCGTTCCAGGCGTCGTCGCGATACATCGCGGCGCTGGACGAACTGCTCGAAATCCTGGTCAACTTGTGATGCACCAACCTACGCCGAGCGGCCAAGGCTGAAGGCTGATGGCGCAGCACCGATCGATCCATTCCTGGATTGTCTCTGACCGGCGTTTGCCACTGTAAGCGGAACCCGACATGGCGGCCATTACCCCGATATCGACAACGCGTGTCAGCGATACGCTGGTGACAGCGCGTCTGCTGGGCCAGGTTCGCTTCGACCATGCGGCCCTGTTTCGCATTCAGAACCAGTTAAGCTCCGGCATGCGTTTTATGCTTCCCAGCGAAGACGCGCCGGCGGCGTTGCGTTCGATCAGTCTGCAGAAGCTGTTGGAGCGCAAAGCGCAGGTGAAGACGAACCTGCACACGAATCAATCGTTTCTCTCGGCCAGCGATTCGGCCCTGTCGTCGGTGGCATCGCTGTTGTCGGAGGTACGGGGCCTGGCCGTCTCGGCGGTCAGCAGCAGTTCCTCGGCCGATGCCCAGGCCACGGCAGCCAGGCAAGTCGAAGAAGCCATCCGCCAGTTGATCGACGTGGGCAATCAGCAGTTTCGCGGGCGATACCTGTTTGCCGGATCGACCAATGTCCGCCCGTTCGAAACGGTCAACGGGCTGGTCCGCTATAACGGCAACGAACTGAATCTGCGCAGCTATGCGGATATCGATGTCCTGTTCGAAACCAACGTGACGGGGGACCAGGTATTCGGGGCAATCTCCGCCGAGGTCCGCGGCAGCGTCGACCTCAACCCCATCGTCACCGAACGGACTCTGCTGGCCGATCTCAACGGCGGCCGCGGTATAACCGCCGGCAGCATCGCCATTGGCAACGGCACGGGCCATGTTGCCACCGTGGACATCAGCCGCGCGGAAACCGTCGGCGACGTCCTGCGGTTGATTGAATCGGCCGAATTGCCGGGCAGCCAGATTTCGGCCTGGGTGACCAGCCAAGGAATCAACGTCCAACTCGACGGCGGCAATCTCACCATCCGCGAAGTGGCCGGCGGCACGACGGCGCGCGAACTGGGCATCCTGGCCGAACTGGGGACGGGGGCGGCACCCGTCGTGGGACGCGACTTGAACCCGGCGATTCGCCGCACCACCCCCCTGGCCAACCTGCTTGGCACGCGGGCCCAAACCCGCTTCTTCCAGGGAAATCCCGAAGGGGTCTTCTTCGTGGAAGCCAACCAGCGGGGCGATACATTCAACGGCTATTCCGTGACACTCGTTGGCGGCGGCACGGTCGGCAATGAAACCGTGGTGTACGACGCCAACGCCAAGACCATCACCGTCACCATTGAAGAAGGAGTCTCCACCGCCGCCCACGTGGTCGAAGCCATCAATACCTCGGCCGCGGGCATCGACTTCACCGCGCGGCTCGCGCACGGGCACCACGGCACCGCCGCCGTGGCCGCCATGTCTGCTACCACCGCCGGAGGATCGGGCGAGGAATTCGATCAGCACTCCGGCATCCAAGTGGTCAACGGCGGCCACACCCACACGATCAGCTTCTCCACCGCCCGCACGGTTGAAGACCTGCTCAATATCCTCAATGGCTCGGAAGCGGGCCTCCTGGCGGAACTGAACGTCCAGGGGACAGGCATCAATATCCGGTCGCGATTGAGCGGCGGCGACTTTGCCATCGGCGAGAACGGCGGGCAGACCGCTACGCAATTGGGCGTGCGGACCTTCACGGCCGAAACCCGGTTGGAGGACCTGAACTTTGGGCGTGGCGTGGCCCGCGATGAAGGCGACCTGCCGCAGCCTCGGGAGTTCACCATCCGCCGCAAGGATGGTGTCCAGTTCACCATCGATCTCAACGAATCGACCGCCGCTTCCGGCACCATCGACCCTGCCGGAGCCAACAACGCGCTGAAGTTCACTGCCACCCAGGCCGGTTTTCAGGGCAACAACCTGCGCGTGCAGATTGTGGACAGCGGGCCGGGCGGACCGGCCACCGCCAAGCTGAACGGAACACTGTTGACGATCAGTGCCGACCTGGCCGCAGGTTTCACCGCCAACGATGCCGTCCAACTCGTCCAGAACACGCCGGAAGTTTCCGCCGTGGTGCAGGCACAACTGGATACCAGCGCCGAACCCGGTAACGACGGCAGCGGCAACCTGGCAGCTACCGGTCCGGTGAAGCTGGCCGGCGGCAGCCCCGAGGTGCAAACCATCGGCCAACTGCTCGACCGGATCAACCACCACCCGGCCAACACGGGGCCGGGCAACGTGGTGGCGCGGTTGGCCAGTCACGGCAACGGCATCGAACTGGTGCAAGACGATCTATCGGGCCCCGGTTCGCTCACCGTGCTGGCCGGCCACAGCACCGCCGCCCAAGACCTGGGCCTGGTGGGCTTTCAACAGGCTGAAAGTGGCCCCACGCAACCGGGAACGTACGCCACGGTATCGTACGATGGTCCGGCCGCAAACGACGCGCTGCGGGTTCGGGCCGTGCAGGTGGGCGAACAGGGCAACCACTTCCAACTCTCCATCGTAGACAACGGCGGCGGCCCGCCTTCGGTCGCCCTGGTCGACAACGTGCTGACCTTCTCGGCCGATCTGGCGTCGGGCTTCACCGCGCTGGACGCCGTGAACCTGCTCGCATCCGACCCTGCGTTAAGCACCCAATTCGTGGCCGAACTCGATACCACGGCCGAACCCGGCAACGACGGCAGCGGCAACCTGGCGGCCACCGGCCCGCTCGCTTTTGCCGGCGGCAGGTCGGAAACGCTGCGGGGGAGCGATGTCCACCCGCAAGAAACCGACGGCGTGTTCTCGGCCCTGATCCGACTGCGCAAAGCGCTCGATGACGGTGATCTCCGCGAAGTTCAGCGGGCCGTCGAAGTGCTTGATCGGGCATCCAAGCAGTTGACGTTCGTGCGCGCCGATATTGGTGCCCGACAGCAGGGCCTGGACACGTTGAAATTCCGTCTCGATACCGAGGAAGTGGAGTTGAAGGCAGCACTCTCCGAGGAATCGGAGGTCGATCTGGTCGAAGCGATCATCAATCTGTCCGCGCGCCAAGCGGCCCTGGAAGCCGCATACCAAACCCTGGGACAAGTGGCGCGGCTGACGCTGCTGGATTATCTGTAACGCCGCACGCCGCACGCCGCACGGCGCAGGCTGGCCGGCCGCGCCGGCGGTGCCGCGGCCCCACCTGAATAATCCGCACGTTCCAAAAAAGCGCCTGGGTGCCAGGGAATGGCGTTCCCATTCTGCCGGCCGCTCATGCGCGCCGTGACCTATGCTTGGGGAGCGCATGGCCGGTGCCGCGGCGGTTAAGCCGTCGCCACGACCGGCGTGCGGCCCGCCGGGTCATCACCCGCCGGCCAGCGGTTGCATGCCTTGCCAATTCCCCCCAGTTGCCAATCCGGAGAACGCTGTCGATGCCAGCCATCTTGTTGATTGTGTCGGTCCTGGTCAGCAGCGACCCAGGCGCAGCCGAGGGTGCTCAAAAGCCCGATGGAACACGGCAGCAGGTAGAAGCCCAGGTCCAGAAGCATTTGGAGCGGCTTTCCGGCCGCACGGGCATGTTGTGGACCGAGTTGACGGACGAGGGCCCGGTGGTGCGGTTTGGGCAGCGTGAAAATGAACGATTCGCCATCGGCTCAAGCTTCAAACTGTTCGTCCTCGGCGCCCTGGCGGCGGAAGTGAACGACGAACGGCGACGCTTGGACAACATCATGCAACTGGATGCCCGCTGGATCGGGCCGCCGCAGAGCGAGCTGAACGATTGGCCGCTGGGTTCGCCGGTTACGCTCAATACGCTGGCCCTGAAGATGATTTCTGTCAGCGACAACACGGCCACCGATCATCTGCTGCACCTGTTGGGCCGGGAGCGGGTCGAGCGGCAATTGGCCATCATGGGACACCGCGACCCCCAATGGAATCGGCCGCTGCTGTACACCCGGGAAATGGTGATGATCCGCGACAAGGCGGCGCCCGGGCGCGAGCAGCGATATGCCGCGCTGGACGAAGCGGGGCGGCGGAAGTTCCTCACCGACGAACTCGCCGATGCGCACGATTACGAGGCACTGGACTTCAACGTGGGCTCGTTCGACGTGTCCGAATGGTTCGCCCGTCCTACGGACATGGCGGCCGCCCTCAACTGGTTGCGGCTGCACACCGGCCCGGACCGCCCGGCGGCCCTGCTCCGCGGCGTGCTGGCCGTGGAAACCAAGCTGGACTACGACGCCAAGATCTGGCCGTACGTGGGATTCAAGGGCGGATCGGAAGACCGCCTCATTGCCGGCAACTGGTTACTGCGTCATCACAGCGGCCGCTGGTTCACCTTCCATGTGTACTGGAACAGCCCCGATGAGGACGTGGACGCGCAGGCCATGGTCGAGGCGGTTCAAGGCATCTTCAGTCTGATGGAAGAACAGGTGCAAGGCGACACGGCTACGCCAGGCAAATCCAACCAGGCCGACTCCGCCGATCGCCCCGGCGAATAAGGGAAAATGCCCGAGCCTATTCCCCCTGCAACAACTTCCCACTGCGGCCCAGTCCCACTGCATCTATGCCCCTTGCGCACGTCATGATGATGGCTCGCCCCGCTGGCCACGGGGGGTGATTACCGACGGAGCGAATAGGCGTTCTGTTGTGCCGGGGATGTCGCTGATCGTGCTGTAAGGCCGGCCTTGTGCAGCGCAGAACCATTCCATGGACCAGTCTTGGCGGCATAGGCGAACCGTGGTGGTTGGCTAAGGCAGTAGCCGTCTCAAGTGGTCTGGCGCACAAACCATTTGCGGGGGCCAGTGCTAGCATCCTGCGGCCGCTCGGGGGGGCCACGGAGGGGGAATCGAGTAGGCCCCTTTTCGCTCGTGGTGTAGAATGGTCCAGTGACGGCTCACCCTGGCGGCCGGCACTGGCTGAAGCACTCGGCGGCAGCCAGCCACTCCTCGGGGTGGGCTCGCGGTGGCGGGAACGCGCGAGCGAGATCGGTCTGTTGGTCGTCTGGACCAGGGAGATTCCAGCGGCGCCCTCTCATTAGGATCGCTGCCAATCCCTTGCAGATGCCCCTCATACCACCCGCGACCGGCGGCTCACGCCCAGGTATCCTTATCCCCATTTGCGCTGCTACTGTCCTTCCATGGGCATTTACGATCGAGAATACTACCGCGACGAGCCCCGGGGCATCATGCTGACCGGGCAGCGATCGGTCGTCGTCAACCTGATCCTGCTGAACGCGGCCGTCTTTCTGCTGGATGTATTGCTCCAGCAACAAAACCAGACCTCGCAGCTAGCGGCGTACTTTGCTCTGCATGCCGATGTCTTCCAGAGCTGGCATCTGTGGCAACTGCTCACGGCCGGCTTCATGCATGGGAGCTTTTTCCATCTGCTGTTCAACATGCTCGCGCTGTGGTTTTTTGGGCGCGACGTTGAATTGATCCACGGCAGGAAGGTCTTCCTCCAGTTCTATTTGTCCACGCTGATCCTGTCCAACCTGTGCTGGGTGCTGTCCGAGAATTACGTCTTCCACCAGACGAACACCAGCGCCGTGGGGGCCTCGGGCGCCATCGCCGGCGTGTTGATGGTGTTCGTGTGCCACTTCC
Organism: uncultured Pirellulales bacterium; assembly: GCA_964511065.1. Classification (GTDB taxonomy): domain Bacteria; phylum Planctomycetota; class Planctomycetia; order Pirellulales; family S012-138; genus CALBRZ01. Next base: position 58,273 of record CAZEEG010000015.1, read on the forward strand.
CCACGCGGCTGATTTATCTCTGGGGCGTGGTGCCAATGCCGGCCTGGGTGCTGGCAACAGCCTGGCTCGCCCTGGATTTGTTCAGCTATCGCCAGGAGGTGGCCGGCGGACCAGTGGCCAACGTGGCCTTTGCCGCGCACCTCTCAGGGGCCGCGTTCGGGCTGATCTACTATTACTCTCGCGTCACGCTGTTTAGCGTGCTGCCGACTTCATGGCTGGGAGGTGCGTTGCAGCGGCTCAAACGCCGGCCCAAGCTGCGCCTCCACGATCCCGATGGCCCGGAAGAATTCGACCTGGAAGAACGCGTGGACGACATCCTGGCCAAGATTCACGAGCACGGCAGCGACAGCCTCACGCCTGAAGAACGCCGCATCCTGCAGAAGGCATCGCAGCGCGCCCAACAGCGCCGGCGTTATGAGCTGAACAAGTAACCGCAGCGGTTGCTCAGTAACCTGCTAGCCTTCTGGCGCGGCGCCAATCCGCCGAATGAAACAGCACGGCGCGCAGGTTCCACCCCTTTGGCGGCCAAGCCTGTTACCCGCCTTGTTTTCCGCTGATTCTCCGCCAACGTTTCGCATCGCAAGCGACCATGTTGGCAGATCGGAAACCTACGGTTTCTCGCATGTGCATGGGTGCGATTCTCGATCGCGGCCGATCCCTTACGCAAAAACCGGGGCCGAAACAACATTCTGCAAGATTCTTGCAATCCATGTGTTACGGCGCAAGGCCCGCGGCCAATCGCCCCGTACCGCATCTTCTGGCACGCCCTTTGCCTTAATCCTTCCGCAGGTCCCAACCCCTTGCGATCCCGGGGCATACCGGCAGCAAGTGGAGCGCGGAACCTTACGGGAGAAACTAGGCGAACTTTACATTTCGTTCGGGAGACGTGTCATGTTGTCATGGGCTTTACTGTTTTTGATCATTGCGATCGTGTCGGCCGTGTTGGGCTTTGGCGTGGTCGCCGGAACCGCCGCTTGGATCGCCAAGATCCTATTCGTGGTGTTCCTGATTCTGTTCTTGATCTCGCTGTTTACCGGACGTGCCCGGGCAGTATGACACGGCAATCCGTCGCATGTGCAACCGGTGAAAGCCTCTCCTTATGGGAAAGCGCACTTGGCAGCCAACATGCCGCAGGCTCTGTGAGCCGTGCAGCCATGGGGAACGATTCACCTGGGCGGAGCAAGTAGCGGGACGGCACCGGTGGGGAACGCTAAGGCGTGCCGCTACCGTGCGCCGGTTGTCTACGCGGGACAGCGGTCCGGAAATTGCTCCAAAATTGCACTGCCGTGCTCGATCGCGCGGTCCACTAACAAAGGGTTGGAACCATGCGAGCCCTCATCGTTGTCGCGGTCATCGTCCTGATCATGATTGGGCTGGGTTGGATCACGTTCCGCAACGGTGGCGATGCCACCAATATCCAGATCGAGACCCAAAAGATGAAGGACGATACCGAGAAGGCTATCGATAAAGGCAAGGAGTTCTTCGACGAAGCCGGCCAACGTACCCGCGAAGCGGTCGATAAGCTGGACAACGAAGAAGACGAGCCCACTACCGCGCCGCGGTCGCGATAATCACCGCAAACAACCCAGACGTGCAACCTGCCATTGCACTCCTACCGGTCCAGGCCCCGTGGCCTAGGACCGGTGTTTTTTTGGCACCCAAGAGAATCGAGCCGTCGCCCTACCCGGCCGGGAGCGGCCAGCCCGAGGAATCCCGATCCCAGGCCGCTTTGGCATCACCCGATTCAACCTGGTGAAGCGAAGATCAGCGGCGGTTACCGGCGACCATCGCATCTCGAACTTCGGCAGCAGGAATCGGCACGCTATCCGCCTTGCCGTACGACTGGCACGGAATCTGCAAGAGAAGGGTCCCGCTTTCCGGCGGCAGAGGCCCCCTTGCCGGGACCAGTGACTGCCAACCACAGAATCAATTGGAAGGAGCATCGGCATGATCAATCAGCAAGTTCTCGAAGGAAGCTGGAACGAACTGCGCGGCAAGATCCGCGAACGCTGGGGCCAACTCACGCAAGACGACTTGAAACAGTTCGACGGCAACATCGATCAGCTCATCGGCACTATCCAGCGCAAGACCGGCGAAAGCCGCGAGAAGATCTCCCAGTTCCTTGAAAGGCTGACCGAAGAAGGCAGCTCGGCCCTCGCCGCCGCGGGTGAGAAGGTCCGCAGCTACGCCCGGCACGCCAGCGATGCCGTCGGACGGACCTACGAGGACGTCTCGCACCGCATGCGGGAAGGCTATGCCAGCGCTGAAGAGATGGTTCAGCAACACCCGGCCCGCTCGGTGGGAATCGCCTTTGGGTCGGGATTGCTGTTGGGAGTGGTGGTTGGATTGCTCGTCCGCTCGCGGTCCTAGCGGCGGGCGAGCGCGCTCACTGGCGCGGGGGCCCCGAGCGGGGGCGTTAGAGCACCCGGCGCGGCCCCGCGGGGGGGGAACAGGCCA
>CAZEEG010000015.1:60739-68059 GCA_964511065.1 uncultured Pirellulales bacterium
CGCGCGGCGGGCGCGCGCGCTCACGGGGGCGGCGCCGCTGTGCGGAGCTTTAGCATCCGCCGGCGGCGCCGCGGTGGCCGTCATCTGCCCTTCAATTGGACAAGGAGCGCGACGTGCATAAATCCAATGGCGCTAAGAAAGTCCAGCGCCAAATGGCCCAAGTACGCGAAGAACTGACCGAAGACGTTCAGGATCTTCGGGCACGTGTTGAGAATCTGAAGGACTGGCGCACCATCGTCCGCAAGCATCCTTGGGCTGTGTTGGCCAGCGCGGCCGCAGTCGGATTTTTGCTGGTCCCCAAGCGGCCACGCATCGTCTATGCCGACGCCGAAACCTTGGCCAAGGTCGCGATGCAACAACCGCTCAAAGTAGAAGCTACCGAGCATAAGCGTCCCGGCCTGCTGGGCGGACTGCTCCGCTCGGCCGGCTCCACGGTATTCACCGGGCTAATGTCCGTGGCCGGGCGGCAATTAGGGATGATCGCCAACCAGACTGTTTCGCGACGCATGGGCGCTACCGCACCAACCCATCACCGCCAGCAAAGTCCGGACTACCCCAGCGATCCCAATTCGCAAGACTTCGATGGGAGGCAAGCCCTATGACGCGGCTCGAACCACCACGCAGGGAAGTCCCGCCCGCATATCCCGAGCCGCCCCAATCCCAGCCAGGCTACCTGGCCTCGCTATGGGAAAAAGTTCAATCCACGGTGGCCGAGAATCCCAAACTCACCATTGGCATCGGGCTTACGGTAGGAGTGGTACTAGGATGGCTTATCAAACGACGCGGATGAACGCCGCTGACAACAGCGGGGTGGATCGCCCGCAGCGCAGCTTCGGCAACCTTGGTCACGACGTTGTCGAACTCGTCGAGCTCCAAGCCAAGCTGTTTATGATCGACACCCGCGAAAGTGCGCGGGCGCTCATCTACGGCGTGATCCTGGTACTGGCCGCCGGCATCCTGATGTTGACCGGCGCCACGGTGATGGCGTTCTCGCTCGCCTGGTTGTTTTACGACGTGCTCGAGTGGCCTCGACCGTTGGCCTTCCTGGCAGCCGGCGGTGCCGTGCTGCTGATCTGTGCCATCGTGGGTTGGCTGGGCATCCGCAAACTGCTCCGCGCCGTTCGCGTGTACCGGCGATCGGGCCGCGAACTGTCACGTAACCTCCAGTGGTTCCGCGATGCCTGGAAGCGGCCTGTCCGGCCCCCTGCCGTGGTTCCGCCCAGCACCCATCGCATGTAACGACATTCAAGAACCGCCCGGGAGCCAGCGCAGTCGCAGGGCCAGCACAGTCAGAGGAAACGTGGACCGCGATCGAGTTTCCGGTAACAAGCGCGGGGGGTACGGCCACTTCCGATCGACCGTAGCGTGGCACTCGGCAGTACCCGGCCAATCGAAATCAATCGTTCATACGAGGGTGGCTGTCGCGGCTTGGCCGCCTGCCATCCGCCCCAAAGGTTTGGCACCTCAACGCCCCGAGCGTACGGCCGCGGCAGGACCGGGGGGCACTGCCGGTCGTACGCTCGGCGTGCCGACAACGCACCAGATTCAGTGAAGATGGTTCGATGACGATCGTCCTGCGATTCATGCAACTTGTTTTAAGGAGGAACCCGTGAGCTCAGCAGCCAACGAGAAACGATCCAGTGGGCAAGGGAAGGTTTCGTCGCGGACCCAGGCCATTGGCCAACGCGGTATCCAGGTCCATGGCGATGCCATGCAGCCCGTGGATGACTTCGTCCACTACGTCACGGAATATGCCCGAAACAATCCCGGCACGATGGCCCTGTGGTGCTTGGGGATCGGGTTCATCCTGGGTTGGAAGCTCAAGCCCTGGTAACGGCTCCAGGATGAAGATAACCAGGTTCCTGCCGCGATCAGCGGTCCGCCGGTCATCGTTGCGATCGAGCGACATCCCAGCCGACCAATCTATTGATGCCGCACCCCGGAAAACCTTGACGGGTGCGGCCGCGGATTCTCAGGCGCGGGACAGCCCACCGCGCCGCGAGTTGCAACCGTTGCCCCGGCGGCAGCGTGTGGGGACAACCTTCAAAACGGATGTCGGCGATGGAAAACTCGGAGCACATTCAAGCAAAAACGGCCCAACCGGAGGTCACCCCCAGCACTCCCAAGGTGGCCTCCCGCGAAATCGAGGACCCGCAACTCCAACAGGGGCCGCATATGCGCCGCCGGCGCAGCCAGGCCGTCCGCGATTGGTTCGGTCGGTTGCGCCGGCAGTTCGACGAACCGCGATTCGACACCCCGTCTGCCGAACCGCCTCCGGACAATATCGCCGAAAGTGATGCCTACCCGGGCCTGGTTCACATTCGTTCCTACTCGTTGTTCTTTCTGGCGCTGCTGGGGCTCTTTTACACGCTCTACTTTGCCCGGGAGATTCTCTTTCCCGTCTCGCTGGCCATGGTGCTGACCTTATTGCTGCGGCCACCGGTACGTTGGCTGGCGCGGCGGGGGGTCCCGTACTTTGTGGGCGCGGGCCTGACTGAAATGGCCGCGGTGGGCATCGTCATCTTTGGCATCTACCAGTTGGTGCAACCGGCACGCGAGTGGATCGCCGACGCACCGGCGCACCTGGCCCGCATCGAAGCCAAGCTCAAGCCGGTGACGGCGTCGCTGGAGAGCATCAAGGCGGCATCGGCCAAGGTAGAGAATATCACCGATGGCGGCGGCGACGACGCGGCTGTCCCGGTGGTGACTAAGGAGGCCGGCATGGCCAGCGTGGTGATGACCTCCACCGGTGCCGCCCTGGCAACGATCGCCGTGACACTGGTCCTGCTGTACTTCCTGCTCGCCTCCGGGGATACCTATCTCAATAAGATTGTGGAGATGGTGCCGACCTTCCGCGGGAAGCGCGATGCCGTGGAGGTGGCCCGCGCGATCGAATGGGGGGTCTCCAGCTACCTGTTCACCATCACCATTATCAATGCGTGCCTGGGCGTGGTCGAAGGCTTCGCCATGTGGCTACTCGGGGTGCCCAACCCGGCCCTCTGGGGATTCATGGCCGCCATCCTCAACTACATTCCGTTCCTGGGACCGCTCATCGGCACGGTCGTGGTTGGCTTGGTGGCGTTGGCCGAGTTCGACACCATCGGGGCCGCGTCGGTGGTACCTCTGGTCTATCTTGGCATCACCACGATCGAGGGCAACTTCATCACGCCCGCCATTTTCGGACGGTCGATGAGCCTTAATCCCGTCATGGTGATCGTATCGCTGACGTTTTGGGGCTGGATCTGGGGCATCGGCGGCGCCCTGCTGGCCGTGCCGTTTCTGGCCGCTGCAAAAATCGCCTGCGATCGGTTGGAACGCCTGGCACCTGTCGGACGCTTCTTGGGCGGATAACGCAGGCGGCCCCCCGGCCGCCCTCCCCCGCTCGTCTAAGATTTCTCCCGGCACCGGGGGATCGGCAGCGCTCCTTTTACCTGCTGCGCCGCCACAAGGACGAAGCGGCCAACGATGCCCAAGCGCATCGGGAGTTCGGCAGCGCTCCATTGTCTTGCTGCGCCGGTTCGGCGACGTGAACATGCCGCGTTTAGCGGGACCTGCTGGCCGCCACCCCCTCTCGATGAAACAATGAATCTGGTGGCCGGCGGAAGTTTATGGATGGTTGTGCCGCCAATATCCGGTCGCTGAACGACCGGTCGCCGGGAGTCTGCCGGTTTCCAGCGCATTTGGCCGCGTTTCGATGGGTTGGCCCGAACGTGAGCAGACCTTAGCCGCGCGGGTGCCAATAACGGGGATTTTGCGGGCCCGGACTGGCCCGAGGCAATCCGCTGATACCGCGCGTACCCTTGACAAGGGCGCGTTGCCGTCCGCACACTCAGCAGATTACCCGTCGGTGCCGTACCAACGGCCGACAAACGGTGAACCAGCACAGATAATGGCGCGGCAGCTCATGGCCCGGTGGATCACCAGGTTCCTGGTCGCTGCATGCGGGGCGGCACTGCGAAGCTTCCATTTTCCGGTCCGATCCGCGGCGTTTTCGGCAGATTGGGCATGCAATAAAGTGACCGTTCGCCGCCCCGGACTCCCCAGCGCGGCGACGGACGTATAGTACAAGAGATTATCAATACATCGGCCCGGCTGACCCGCCCCCCGACTGTGCCGGCCCATCCATAGGAGTCATCGTTGATGTCGTGCAATTTTATGCATTCATGGCAGACTGAGTTGCCGGCTGCCCGGGCCGCGGCAGCCGCGCTGCTGCTCGATGCTGTTCCCGCTCGTGGCGAATCGCCGTTGCAGCGGTCCGTGTATGTGGTTGCTGGCAACACGCCAGAGGACGCAGAGGACGACGAGTTCGATGATGAATTCGACGAGGATTTTGAAGAAGCGCTCGATGAGGAGTTCGAGCGTGAACTGCGCGAGAAATTCGGCGATGACGGGGACGAGGCCGAAGACGACGATGATATCTTCCGCACCGACGACGACGTTGATATCGACGCCGACGAAGATGAGGAAGAAGACGCCGAATTGCCCGAGGACGAAGAATGACCCGGGGTGCTGCCCCTGGCCAATCAGTTCTTGGCGATGAACACTCGCCGGCGAGCACGCGGCGATGGACTCACGCGCCCCCAATTTCTGCGGGCCTTTGTGGCAGGGGCTGTTGGCGCAGCACCGGTGGGCCTGCTTCTGGGCCGTCCGATTGTGTGAGCCGGCATCAGTTGCGGTAGTCGTCGCGGTCGGCCGCGGAGTCGGGGGTTCGATGGAACTGATCGAGCAACGCCACTTCGTACTGGCGCAGTTGCCGTAGCTCCCGAACCTCATCGAGATGCTTCCGAGCGGCCTCAACGAGCCGATCCCAACCCTCCCTGTGGGTCAGATTCGCGCCCCCGACCAATGGCGCGTTGGTGATGGACACCAACCGCGCGGCGGCCGTATCGCAGTAGCGATACGCCTTGGCGTCTTGGCTGAGGTGGTGCCGCTCGTCGTTCAGCAGCGGCACCAGGTACGGCACCCGGTTGGCCGCATAGCGGTTGGTGACCCCGGTCACCACGGCTTGGAACCGGGGCGTGGGCGGGGCATCGCGCGGGTCGTTCTCCAGGTAAGCCAGTAACTGTTGCTGCTGGTGCGGCTGGGCCCAATCGGCAATCAAAGCCGCCGCTGAAGACCAACTGTGCGGTGAAGCCTCCTCGGCCGCCAACATCACCATAGCGAACTCCAGCGCGAACGGCGTCAGCGGATGCACGGCCGAATCTATCACCCGCTCGGCCATGCACAGGCCAAACGGCTGACGCTCTTCCAGCATCGCTTGGAGCACCTCGAGATCGCCGGGATATTGCCCCTGGCGGATGCGGCGCACCAGGTCCTCGTAATCGTTGACCGGCGCCACGCGCTCGAACATGGCCGCCAGCCGCTCCCAAACTTCGGCCTCCGGCCGCGGCCGGCAACGGTATGTCCGCAGGTTGTGCTCCTGAAGCGGGACTGGCGGACCAAACTCGTAGCTGTACATTTCCTCCAGCACCCGCGATACCGGCCAACGTTCGTACTCCAGGCGGTATAGAGCCACGAAGTTACCAGTCCGATGGCGCCCGCCCATGCAGTGGACGACAACCGGCAAGTTTTCGGGATGGTCCAGCAGTTCGTAGAAGGCATCGATGAATTGTGGTGACATCCAGGGCCAGTAGACTTCGTCTCCTTGTGGCCAATGGACGAACCGGCCGCCCAACTTCTCGACCCATTCCGACTCGCGCAATTCCCCGTCCGCGCCACCTGGCAGCAAGGCCTTGAGAGGGTGATCGTTGCGGCGCACGCTGACGATGGTCTTCACGCCGTGATGCTGGATCAGGTGTCGCATACCCCACTCGGAGGGCTGGCCGCAGCGGTACAGCACGCCGGGCGCAACGGCATCAAATCGTTTCAGGTGATACCGCCACAGCCCAACGTAGGAACCGCCGGCGCAGGCAATCAATACCCCCAGCCCTACGATGGCCAAGGTGATGGACTTCCAACTTCTCTTGTGCACGTTTGCTGGCCCTGATTCCATCCGTCGCTCCCTGCTGAACCGTTGCCGCCGCAACCGCGATTCCATCTTGCTCTGCGCTGGGGGGCTCCCCCCCGGGGGAGATGCTTGCACCGCTGCCAGTGTTGCTAATCTGCCAGCCGGTTGTGGGGCGGCTCTTTAACTGCCGCTGACGCGGCGACTTGCCCTGGGAGCAAGTTCCTTGCGGTCCACGTGTTAGCCAGGATTGCCGTCTGCGGTCAACGGCAAATCCAATTGCATGCGACCGCCCACATCCCCCTCGAAATAGGGCCGAGCCTCAAAGGGCGCTATTTGTAGGCGCGAACTCAGAATCCCCCCGCCGCCAGCACGCCCCCAGGGCGCGGCTAAGGTACTGAGCCTGATGGGAAAGCTGTGCCGCTTGAGCCCCCCGGAGCTTAGTCGCTTCGTGGAGCGGGTCCCCCCATTCTTCGGCACAAGTGGTCGCATTTCGACATATCGCCGAGAGAAAAAGCGGCTACTTGCCGCACAACGACCAGAAAAAGTTGCCAGCACCTGCGATGCTGGTGTGCGTTACACGGTTGCTGGCAATGCTCCTGCTGGCGATGCTGCCGCAGGCGGGTAAGCCTGCACGCCTGGCCAAGCATCGCGAAGTGATGCTAGCGCCGCGACAGCTAGGATTCCGGATCGATGGAACCTGCTTCTGGCGATGGCGGCGCTTCTCTGGCCGCTTCCGCTTGCCGCCTGCCCTCGGCGGAAACGCGATCCACCATTTCCACTTCAACCCGCGGTTGATCCACCTCGTGCCAATTGCGGGTGAAGTAGTCGGTCAAGGTCAGGCCGGCGCCGATCAGGCCCCACACCAGGGCTGCGGCCGCAACCAGGCGGATGATCGGCACCCGGTACCACAAGTGCATAAAGAACAGTACGATCAGCAGCGCTTTCGCCGCGGCGATCACCATGGCTACCGTGACGCGCATCCACGCTTCCGGCAAATCAAGCTCTGCGGCCAGCACGGTGAGTACCAGCAGCACCACCAGCGCGGCAAACACAATCCAATACGTGGCAACGCTCGGATGCGACTCGCTCATGATTGCCCAACTTGCCGGTGGTTCAGGCCACCAGGTACAGCAAAGGGAACAAGAATACCCATACGATATCGACAAAGTGCCAATACAACCCACATATCTCGACCGGCGTGTAATACTCCGAGTGGAACTTCCCCCGGATGGCTCCCACGAGCAGCGCTGTGAAGATGCCCAGGCCAATAATCATGTGTAGCGCATGGAAGCCGGTCATGGCGAAGTACACGGAGAAGAACAGCTCGACCTGCCGGATCCGGCTGGAGTCCGCAAACGATTCATCGAACGGGT
>CAZEEG010000016.1:0-1692 GCA_964511065.1 uncultured Pirellulales bacterium
CATCTGCGCATTCGGCAAGTAAAGCGTGCTGACGCGCACCACGCCCTGCGGTTCGCTGTCCTCGCAGGCGTCGATGGCGTGGGTCACCACGTTGAGCACCGCGCGGGCGAGGCCGTCGGGGTCGAACGTGAGCGTCGGCATGGCCAAGTCGGGCGTCCAGTGGAGTTGGACCTGCTTTTCCTTAGCCCGCAGATGCATCAACTCGACGATATCGCCGACCACCTGATTGAGTTCGGCGGCGACCATTTCCGGCTCGCGTTCTTTGCTGAACGTGAGCATGTCCATCACCAGGTTGGAGATGAGCTGCTGTTTGCGCTCCATCATCTCCCAGCCCTGGCGAATTTCTTCTTCGTCGTGGCGTTGCAGGCCGTCCTGGATCAAGAAGCTGGCGCCGCGGATGCCTTGCAGCACGTTCTTGATGTGGTGCGACAGCGATGTGATGGTCTGCCCGATGGCCGCCAACCGTTCGGCCTGAACCATGGCCGAGTAATATCGGGTATCTTCGACAGCCAGGGCCGCCTGATGCGCCACGGCGATGAGCAGCTTGAGGTGTTCGTCGGTGAATTTGTTACCGCTTCCTGGCCCGGGTTTTTGCAGCAGGCGTTGCGGATGCACGGCCGTATCAATGTAGATGATGCCCACGACATCGTACCGGCCTTGCATCGGCACGCAGAGCGCTTCGCGAATGCCCAAATCGAGGATGCTGGCGGCCGAGGGCCAGCGATCATCCTCTTGCGCGTTGCTGGTGAGCACGCCTTCGTTGTGCTGCATGACGTAATCGAGGATCGTCTGGCTGATTACCAGGCGTTCTCCGGTGGGCTTGCCGCGGCGGTTGAAATGCACCTTGGGTTGCAGCTTGCCGGTGTCGGGATGGACCAGCAGGATGCAACCGCGGTCGGCCTCCACCCAATCGAAGATCAACGTCAGAATGCGGTGCAGCAACTGGTCAATATCCAGGGTGTGGCTCACGGCCAGCGCCGTGCGGTACATCACCTGGAGATTGCTGCGCGCCCGGGCGAGCCACGAGTTTTCGCCGGTGCCAGGCTCCATGGCAAACAGTTGGCTGCCCTCGGCCTGGCTCATGGATCGCAGGATGCGGCTGTTATCGCCGCGTTGCTGGTGCGCCACGATGTCGATGTTATCGAGCAGGTGCGTGCTCGACGGATCGGTGGGACCCGTGAACAAGATGAGCGTCTTTCCCATCTGCACCTGGTCGCCGCTGGACAGTTCGTAGCGGGCCGTGATCCGCCGGCGATTGACAAAGGTGCCGTTGGAACTGCCCAAGTCGCGCAGGAAGAAGCGGTGGCCTTCGCGCAGCACTTCCGCATGCGACCGGGAAACCTCCTGGTCGTGCAACTGGATATCGTTGCCGGCTTCGCGACCAATCTCCAACCGGTCCGATTTCAATTCGAACTTGTTGCCCTGGTCGTTGCCGCGAATGACAAAGAAAGATGCCAAGGTTCTGCCTTTCGCTCACGCTGGCAGAAAGAAATCGGGATCCCCATTCCTGACGTGGCGCAAACTGCGTAACACTGCCACTGCCGTGCTGCACCGCCACTACCGCTAGGCATTATGTCCTGCGGCAAGACACTTGGCCCAGCCGCACAGGCGGTTTCCTCGCCGCAATGCCGGCACAAGGCACCCTAGCTTCCACGGAACGTGGTGCGGCTGTTCTCTTGCCGCGGTGCTGGC
>CAZEEG010000016.1:1792-7854 GCA_964511065.1 uncultured Pirellulales bacterium
GCTGGCATGGGCCACGGTGCTTCCATCTATCACGGCGCTTCCATCAGCCACGGTGCTTGCATTAACCATGGTGCTTGCATGGTCTTGCCTGCCGCCACGGCGGTAGGCCACATGCCAGCACCCTCTGGCCGTAACGCCACCATTGGCTACCCCGCACGCAGCATTGCAACCGGCTTGCCAGTTGGCGGCCGCGACCGCCGCTGGCAGCGGTGCTCGCGCGCCGTTATTGCGCCGGTGTGCAGACGCTTAGCGCGTACTTTCCAACAGCTCTTCGATTCTACGAATCAAGGGGCCGTAGTGGTAGGGTTTGGAGACGAACTCCGCGCCCGGCAGCCGCGCCGCCTGGCGCCGTGCCGTGCCTAACAGAATGACCGGCCGCGGCTGACCGTCGGGCCCATCGAAATCCAGGGGGCTGTCGTCGCTCTCGCTGGATTCGGTCTCCAGGTCCAGCACGATCAAATCGGGTTGATGCTTCCGGGCCATGTCGATGCCCTGTTGGGCGGCACGCGCTTCCAGAATGCTCAGTCCCCGCCGCTGAAGAACGGTGCGGAGAACTTCTCGGGTTTCGTCCGATTGATCGACAACAAGGACACTTCGCGAGGCGGCCATCGTGCTTCCGTGTACTTATGGGCCAGTCGAAGGGTACGGTTCCGGTTGGCGCAAGGCGTCGGCCAAGGAGCCGGCGGCAGCAATCCATTGCTACCGCAAAGGGGGGCCATGGGGCCAAAGCAAGTACGCGCAAAACGAGTTCGCGAGTCAGCCCGCCAAACAGCATGGCACAGGTGGGTTGTTAGCAATGACGGCGTCGCCATGGCCAGGCGGGCGGCGTATCCATGCCGCTGCTGGCTTGCAACCGCGAGGGGGGCCACAACCGGCTGCCGTCACGCAGGGCGGGAAGAATAGCGATAGGTGCGCAACGTGTCAAAACGGATTCTGGATCAACAGCCAGAATGCCCACGGCCAGTTCCACCGGCCGATTACCGGCGTGTGCTGCAAAGGGGACCTGGCGACCATACGCCATGGCCCCTCAATCGTGTCCGGCAAAGCCGGACCTGCAGCGTGTTGCCAGCGGTGAAGTCACGCACCGCGCACGTTTATCTCGGCCGGCAAAGCCGGACCTGCGGAGGTTTGCCCGGACCTACCGTTCGCTGCTGGCAGTATAATGAACCGTATGAGTGCGCCTGATCGATCCAACCGCCGCGATTTTCTCACGGGCCGGGCCGCCGCCGATGCCCTGGCTGCGCGGCTGCACGCCGATGAAAAGCCCAGCCCGTTTACTTCGCCGCCGCAGCCTGAAACGTATCTCCTGCACTTCACCCGCCGCGCGATGGCGTGCGATTTCGAGTTGTGCCTCAACGCGGGTCAGTACGCCCACGCCAATCGGGCAGCGCTCGAGGCCTTAGACCTGGTCGATCGCCTCGAAAGCCAGCTCACCGTGTACCGCGATCACAGCGAGGTGATGGAGATCAACCGCCGCGCCGCCCACGAAGCCGTGACCGTGGAAGGGCGGCTGTTTGAACTGCTCGAACTGGGGCTGGAACTGTGGCGTCAAACGGACGGAGCGTTCGATATGACCGCCGGCCCCGTCAGCCGTGTCTGGGGCTTTTCGCGGCGGCAAGGGCGGATTCCCGAGCCCCGCGAACTGGCCGAGGCCCTGAGCTGCGTGGGGTCGCAGCACCTGGAGCTCGATCGCCAAAATCGCACGGTACGGTTCCATCGTCCCAAGCTGGAATTGAACCTGGGCGGCATCGGGAAAGGGTATGCGCTGGACCGCTGCGGGGAGCAGCTCCGCGAGGCCGGCATCGAACACTTCCTCTGGCACGCCGGGCAAAGCAGTATCCTCGCCGCCGGTGCCCGAGGCGATGGCGATGGCTGGGAGATCGGGGTGGGCGACCCGTTCCGTCCCGGCCGGCGGCTCGCCAGGCTGCGGCTGCGCGATCGAGCGGTGGGAACCTCGGGATCGGCTTACCAGTTTTTCCGCCACGGCGGCAAGCGGTACGGGCATATCCTTGATCCCCGCACCGGCGAACCGGCTCAGGGCGTCGACGCCGTCACCCTGCTGGCCCCCACGGCGGCCCAGGCCGATGCCCTGGCCACGGCCATGTTTGTGTTGGGACCCGAAGGCGCCAAGGCGCTTTGCCGCCAGCGGCCCGAGTTGGGCATGGTCATGGTTGTTAGTGCTAGCGACAACCAGCCGGCACGGCTTGAAACGGCTGGATTGCCCGAGGATGTGTTGTCGATAACCTCGGAGGATCGTACCCCCTAAAAGCATGCCCGCTCCGCCAGCGCCCGAACGGGGCGGAACCTAGTTTGAGAGTAAGGGTGACGGCGATACCGTAAAAGGCTGCTGACTCCGCCAGCATCCGAACGCGGCGCACCGGCGCTGCGGATGGAAAAAACCGGAAATGCGGGCCTCTCGGTTCGGCGCATGAGCGGCCAGCAAGTAAGATACACCCGGCCCTCCGGGTTGCGCAATCGAAAGAATCCCGCTGAGCCTGTGGAGGCTTGGCGCGATCCGTCGCCACGGCAATCCGCCTTCCAGGAAGGCTGCGCACTCTGGGGGTACCCATTCACCATCAGAGTGCTCGCGCACGGGAACCGCATGCCGCCGGCCAGCACCATGCAGGACAGCACCATGTGGAGGGGGGCTGCAACTGCGGCCGGTGGGAATCGCAAGGCGGTAGGCGGGCAGTGCCAAGCTCCCAAGTGTCCTCGAGGGCAGGTGGCGCAGAGTGGAGTGGCGCGTCGCAATGCAGAGTGGCCCAATACAGAGCGGCCCAATACAGAGTGACGTCGTGTGGAATCGTCTTCCCGGCGCTGCACGACCCGACACGCCTTTGACTGGGCGTTCCCTTACATCCGTTTGAAATATGGACGGCTTCCTCGACGCCTACACGTACATAGGCGTGATCATCTTCCTGATCCTCACCGGCTGCGGCCTGCCGCTGCCGGAAGAGGTGGCGATTATCTTCGCCGGCGTGCAAACGTCGCGCGGGGAGTTGAATCCCGCGCTGGCGTTCTTGTGCTGCATGATCGGGGCGCTGCTGGGCGATTTGTGCATGTACGGCATTGGGCGGTATTTCGGCCGCAGCCTCCTCCGCCGCGGGGGCTGGTTCTCCCAACTGCTCACCCCGGAAACCGAAGCCCGGGCTGAAACCATGATCCGCCGGCACGGGCTCAAGGTGTTCTTTGCCGCGCGGTTCCTGGTCGGTGTGCGGGCCCCCATGTACGTTACGGCCGGGATCCTGCGGGTGCCCGTGACGCGGTTTCTGTTCATGGACGGCATCAGCGCCACGGTTGTCGTGGGCCTCGTCTTTGGCTTGAGTTGGCGGTACGGCAAGCATGTCGAATCCATCATGGTCTGGGTTCGCGAATCGCAGGTGGCGCTGACCATCGTGGTGGTGCTGGGCGTGTTATTGGGTCTGATGTATGTCTGGTTGCACCGCCGCGCCCTGCGCCGCCGAACCGCCCAGCCGCCTTCCGCCGCACGCTCCGAACCCCAGATCGAAGAAACCGAAAGTGTGGTTTGAGTACCGCAGATTCCGGCGGTTGCCCCTCCGGCTATGAACACCCGCGCAGCGAATGTCCGCTCACTTTCGTACTGGCCCAGCGAATTGCGGCCATGGCGCCGGAAAACGGAAGACGTGCGGCGGCCATCGTTCCATGACCGGACTTTCGCGGCGCAACCATCAATAACGCTTCCATGATCTATCTCGATCATCACGCCACGACGCCCGTGGACCCTCGCGTGCTCGACGCGATGCTGCCCTGGTTCACCCAGAAGTTTGGCAATCCCGGCAGCATCAATCACGCGCTGGGCTGGGAAGCGGCCGAGGCCGTGGACCAGGCGCGCGAGTCGATCGCCGCCGCCTTGGGCGCGGCCCCGCGCGAGATCGTATTCACCAGCGGTGCCACCGAAAGCAACAACTTGGCGCTGCGCGGCATCTGCGAAAACGCCCAGCGGGGTACCCGGCGTCATATCGTTTCCGTCAAGACCGAACATAAGGCCGTTCTTGACCCGCTGGCCCGGCTTGCCCGGCGGGGTTGGGAAGTGACCCTGCTGGACGTGGAACCCGCCGGCAGTCCCGAAGCCGGCTTGCTCGATGTGCAGCGCCTGGCCGATGCCTTGCGGCCCGACACGTTGCTGGTGTCGGTCATGCTGGCGAACAATGAGATCGGCGTCATCCAGCCGCTGGAACCGATCGGCGCCCTGTGCCGTTCGCGCGGGATCATTCTGCACTGCGATGCGACCCAGGCCGTCGGTAAACTGCCGGTGCAGGTGGAGAAGCTGCAAATCGATCTGATGAGTTTCTCGGCCCACAAGATGTACGGCCCCAAAGGCATGGGGGCCTTGTACGTGCGGCGCGGCCCCGGCACGAAACTGGCCCCGCAGATCGATGGCGGCGGCCAAGAGGGTGGGCGGCGCAGCGGTACTCTCAACACGCCCGGCATCGTTGGCATGGCGGCGGCCCTGCACATCGCCCTGGAAACCATGCCCGACGAAGCGGCCAGGCTGGCCCAATTGCGAGCGCGGCTGTTCAAGCAACTCTCGGAATTGCCGGGCGTGCATTTGAACGGCCCGGGGCCCGAGCGCCCCGGCTTGCGTCTGGCCGGCAATCTCAACCTCAGTTTTGAAGGTGTGGACGGCGAAGCCCTGATGATGGGCATCACCCAGGTGGCCGTCAGTTCCGGCAGCGCTTGCACCACGGCCAATCCCGAGCCAAGCCATGTCCTGCGGGCACTAGGGCTCTCGGACGCGCTGGTGCGAGCCAGCCTGCGTTTTGGCTTGGGCCGCTTCACCACGGCCGACGAGATCGACCGCGCCGCGGCGCACGTGGCCGAGGTGGTGCAGCGCCTGCGCACGATGCGCTAAGAAACAATGTGCTGACCAATGCCGCCTCCCCCGGGGGCGCCATCGCCGGGCGCCCTCGCAGTGCAGCGTTCGCCCAACTAGGGATAGGGAAGTACCTATCGTGCGCGATTGGCCGCGCGATGCTCCCGGTGTGATGGTTGCCGCCGCGGCATCCGTCTCCTTGCGGCATGGATGGTCTGGAAGGATTGCACAGGTTGTAAGCCACATATAAAACGGCGGCATGGAGGTTGAAACTGGCGTTACTTTCCATCGTCATGTGGCGTGTGCGATTTTGGTATTGATAAAACGTCGCTGGTGGATTGAGATTTTGGTCGGCCCCCTTCGGCATCAAACCGTCCAAGGTTTGGGGGCGTGGTCAAGTGGCCATTTGGCAATGAATTGATAAAATCGCCTCCACGACCGGGGGCCGCGCCTCCCCCCGCTTGGCGCAAGTGGCTCCGCGCGTCCTAACTTGGGGAGCGGGCTGAATTTGGTTTTATCTTCGCTACTGCTCTGGAAAGCAGGGAAGCCGCGTGGTAGATTCTCCTTTGCTATCGGGGACCTGCCCCTTCCCGATAGCATCACGGCCCGCCAGGCCTCTGCCCCGCCTGGCGGGCTCTTTTTTTGCCTGCGGCATCAACCGCTCGGCAGGGGGACCCACAGCAGTTTCCATATTGATAATCTGCCCCACTTAGAACCGTTGTGCCAACGCACGGCCGGCCGCGTTTCAATATGGACTTCTCACGCATTGCAGGATTGATGGCTACCGGCCTGCCGCATTTTTACGGTATTGATAAAACGCAGTCTGGTATTGACTGAAACGCTTTGGATTGGATCGAACGACCAGCGCCCCCGCTGCTATTGATGGTTGCGCTGCCAATGGCCGGTCGTCCAGCGATCGGCGCCGGACGTCTTCCGTTTTCCAGTGCCATGGGCCGCATTTCGGAGAGCCAGCACCAAAGTGAGCGCACATTCGCTGCGCAGAGGCCCATAAGAGCAACGGCAGCAGCGCGCTTACGCCGAATCGGCCTGGCGGTCCATCGAGCTTCGCACCACCGGGCCGCCATCCCGGCAACAACCCGGCTGCGCGTTAGGCCGGGCAGGAAGTGGAACGATGCTTTCCAGGCATCGCGTGGCTAACCTTGTACAGCCTTGCCACCGCCCTACCCTGCACGTTCCTGGCGAGCCGCGAGGCAATGGTTATTTCGGC
>CAZEEG010000016.1:7954-10995 GCA_964511065.1 uncultured Pirellulales bacterium
CGAGCCGCGAGGCAATGGTTATTTCGGCAGTCCGCGGGCGGGGTATCATCGGTATTGGTGCCCATGCGTGGTCCCGCCATTGCCATCCACGTCGAACCCGCCGCGGTGGCCGTGTGCGCTTTTCGTACGGCTGCATCGGTGAAGTGACCGCGCACGGGTGTGTTTACTTTGCGTGGTGCCGTCAAACCCACTAGAATGTCGCCACGCCGGGGGCTGCTCACGACGGCCGACAGTTAACGACCGCTTGTTCGACGGCAGGGGGCCCGTAGGGCCGCCAGCGCTCCAAAGGCGAGCAGTACGGGAACTTATTGATCGGCGGCTGTGCAGCCTCCCTTGGGATGCGACTTTCCTCTTACTGCCGCTGCCTATTAACGATGTCTTCCACGGAAAACAACCGAGCGCCGCAGCCGGAATATCACCCGGCATACCTGCACGGGCGCCGCGAGATGGTGTTCGTGCTGCTGGTTTGGGTCGCAGCGCTGCTCTGGACCGTGCCGTACTGCTACATCAACGGCTACTTGGATAAGCCCGACGAATTCCGTTCCGAGAATTTGGAACTGGTGCTGGGGATGCCGTCTTGGGTGTTCTGGGGAATTGTTGTGCCCTGGATGGCCTCGAACCTCGTCACGATGATTTTTTGTTTCGGTTTTATGAAGAACGACGACCTGGGCCCGGCTGACGAAGGAGCCGATCTCGCCGAGGAAATCGCCGAGATGCACTCCAAGCAGGAGCAGGCCCAATGAGCGAAACCGCCTTCCAACTGCCGGCCTTTGGGCCGCTGCTGGCGCAAACGACTTCCAACGCGGCGCTATACACGTTTCTGGTGTACACCCTGGCCGTGTTCGTGCTGGCCGCGCTCTCCAACAAGCTGTTCAAGAGTCGCAGCTTCGTCAGCGAATACTTCCTGGGCAGCCGCGGACTGGGAATGTGGGCCTTCGCCCTCACCTTTGCCGCCACCAGTTCCTCAGGCGGCAGCTTCACCGGCTTCCCCTCGTTGATCTACACCTATGGCTGGATCCTGGCCCTGTGGATCGCCAGTTACATGGTGGTCCCCATTTGCGCGATGGGCCTGCTGGGCAAACGGCTCAACCATGTGGCCCGCATCTCCGGGTCGATCACCGTTCCGGATGTTGCCCGCGACCGCTTTCTCAGTCCCAGGCTGGGCCTGCTCTCGTTGGCGTTGATCGTTTTTTTCATGACGGTGAACCTGGTCGCGCAGTTCAAGGCCGGGGCCATGATCCTGCAGGCGTTGCTGTACGACGTGGAAATGTTCCGCACGTTATCCAGCGTGAAGTTGATCGAGGGTATTGATTCCCAATACCTGGTCTGCCTGGTGGTGTTCGCGGTGTCGGTGATCGTTTACACCACCTACGGCGGTTTTCACGCCGTGGTCTGGACCGACGTCATGCAGGGCTTTGTGATGGTGGCCGGCGTGCTCATCATGCTGCCGCTGGCGCTGTCGCAGGTGGGAGGGCTGGAATCCGCCACCCGGCAAATGGCCGAGATGACCCCGCCCCGCACCGGCACGTTGCAGGTCGAACTTCCTGAGCCGGCCGAAGTCTCCGTCCCCATCCCGGCCGGCACCTGGCTGGTGATGCGGGCCGACCGTTACCTGGAACAGTTCAACCAGTGGAAGCCGCAAGAACTGCAGCGGCTGGCCGAGGCTCGTCAACAGGGCCAAATGAGCGACGAGCAACTGCGGCAGGCCCAAGCCTCCCTGGAGCGCCGCGAAGAAGAAATCACCAGCGGCCCCGAGTACCGGTTGTTCCGCGTGGTCACTCAGCGGGTGATCGAACCGGGCCACACCACGGTCCAGGTTCGCAACTCCAACAACCAACTGGTTCATGGCGCGGTGGACGTCGTCGAGCTGACCACCCCGCATCAGATTACCGAGCAACTGGTCCTCCAGCGCGAGTACGCGATGGAGCGGGCCCGGGCCGAGATTGGCGATATCGACGCCGACCTGGCCAAGCTTGAGGCCAGACTGCAGGACGCCGATCCAGAAAAGCGCCAGGCGGCCCAGCAGCAGCAGGCCCAGTTGCTACGCCACAAGGAGTTCCTCACCAGCCGCATTGCCGATCTGGAATCGGCCGAACGGTTCGCGGAAAACCCGCAGGTGATGAACCGGCCGTTCGTGGTCAGCCAGCCCAAGATGCGCGACTACATGTACGGCGCCCACCAAAAGGGCATGTACGTCACCGGTCCCGGCCCCAGCGCTTCCGACGTGATGGGCTTTTTGCCGCTGAGCCTGGCAATCTCGTTCTTTTTCATGTGGGCCATCTCCGGCGCCGGTCAGCCTGCCGGCATGGTCCGGTTGATGGCCTTCAAGAACTCGATCACGCTGCGGCGCTCGATCTTCACCGTGGCGATCTACTTCACCCTGATTTACTTCCCGCTGGTGGTGATCTTCTGCTGTGCCCGGGTGTTCTTGCCCGGGATGGAAGGCAGCGCCGACGGCATCATGCCGCAGACGGCCGTGTTCTTGACCGACCAGATCGGGCACGGTTGGCTGGCCGGGATTCTGCTGGCGGCCCCGTTTGCCGCCGTGATGTCCACGGTCGATAGCTTCCTGCTGTTGACCTCCTCGGCCCTGGTGCGCGACATCTACCAGCGGAACATCAATCCCCAGGCCTCGGAGAAAACCATCAAGCGGCTGAGCTACCTGGCCACGCTGCTGGTGGGTACCGGGGCCACGCTGGGGGCGATCAGCCCGCCGGAGTTTCTGCAGGACATTATCGTGTACTGCGGAAGCGGTCTGGCGGCGTGCTTCCTCGCTCCGATGTTCTTTGCCATCTACTGGCCGCGAACGACCAAGCAAGGCGCCATCCTGGGGATGCTGGCGGGTTTTGGCACGCACCTGGTCATGTACATCATGGGCTACTTCACCTATGGGAAGTTCTCGCGGCCCATCACGCTCTTTGAATTCGACCCCATCGTGGTGGCGCTTGCCGCCTCGGTTATCACCGTGGTGGTCGTGAGCCTGCTGACGCCCAAACCGCCCGAAGAACTCGTGCGTCGCTACTTCTACAAGAACGACGACA
>CAZEEG010000016.1:11095-66708 GCA_964511065.1 uncultured Pirellulales bacterium
CCATCCAATCAGCTCTTGTTGAACGCTGCGCTGCTCCGGTGCGGAACGCAATCGGACGGCGCTACGATGGTACCGCCTTCCCGCGCCAGAAGCGGCCGTTCAATGCTTCAGCGTGAGCAATCGCGGACACTTGGCGCAGCGCTCAATACGATTCAAACGGCAGCACTTGCACTTCCTCGCCGGCGGCATACGCCCTGGTACCGGCAGGGAAGTAGATCAACCCTTGCGCCCGGGCCAACGCCCGGAGGTCCGCCGAACCTTGCCAGCGAACGGTCTGGGTGAGCAGGCGTCCATCGGCCTCGCGTACTTCGGCCGGGTGCCACGTGGGCCGCTCGCCCCTTTGCTGGAAAGGTTGCTCCAGTTGTGCCGACCGCAGCGGCGGTGCGGTGGCATCGTTCCCGGCCATGCGCTGCAGCGCCAGCCGCGCAAACAAGTGAAAGCATACAAAGCTGCTGACGGGGTTGCCCGGCAGCCCAAACACCAGCGTTCCCCGCTCGGCATGGACGCCAAACCACAGCGGCTTGCCCGGCCGCAGCAGCACTTTGTGGAAAATGGCTTCCACGCCGCACCGCTGCAGGGTTTGCGGGATCAGGTCCATCACGCCCGCCGATACCCCGCCCGATAGCACCAGGGCATCACCTTGGAGTCCTTGGCTGATGCGGGCATGGAGTTGCTCAGGATCATCGCGGGCGATGCCCAGGTCGCGGACTTCACACCCGGCCGACTCGGCCATGGCCAACAACATCGGGCCGTTGCTGTTGCGAATCTGCCCGGGGCCAAGCTTGGCCCCGGCGGGCACCAGTTCATTGCCGGTTGAAAGCACGGCAACTTGCGGCCTGGGATAAACCATCACGCGATCGCGGCCCACCTCGGCCAGCAGGCCCACATCGCCGGCACGCAGTCGCCGCCCCGGCGAAAGCACTTCTTCACCTTGCCGCATGCAGACCCCGGCCCTGAGTATGTTCTGCTCGGGCATCACGGGCGCGCCGCACGTCAACCGCACCCGGGGCGGATCGCCGGCCAGCAGTTCGCTTTCCTCGACCATCACCACTGCGTCGGCCCCCTGGGGCAACGGGGCACCGGTCATGATGCGGGTGGCTTCGCCAGTCTTCAACGCGTGGCGCGGCACGTCGCCGGCAGTCACCTCCTCCACGACGTGCAATTCGGCCTGCCCGGCCGCCAGGTCGCTGCTGCGAACGGCGTAGCCGTCCATCAGGCTCTTGTCGTAGGGTGGAGAATCGACATCGCTCACAATCGGCTCGGCCAGCCGCATCCCCAGACAGCGCGATAGAGAACACATCTGCGGGGGCAACGGACGACTGTGCTGAACGACCAGGGCCAACGCTTCTTCAACACTCAACATACCAATGACGCTCAATGCGGTGATGCCCGCGACCTGCCAGCCATCGCGGCGGCCGCGGGCGAACGGTTTCATGGGGATACGACAGCAATGGCCTGCTCCCGGCCAATCCGCAGCCATCTTAGCACCTCAACCAGCAAGGGACAGGTGGCACGGGCGCGGCAGCAAGGAACCGTAACCGCCAGCACCGCGCCCCGCGGCGACCATGGCCTTCCCACCTCGTATCCCCCCGGCAAATGGTGAACCTGGACGGCTTCCATGCGTCGTTCGATAATGAGACTATTGGCCGGCCGTGCTGAAAGCCGATGAGCGGGCAAGCGCCTGGGTTTTTCACCGCTTGCCCTCAGTCCGCCTGTCCGCCGCGCTGCGTTGCTATTTTTTGCCATCGATTGAGACCAACGGATGATTGCGATTGTCGATTACGGGATGGGGAACCTCCGCAGCGTGGAGAAGGCATTCGCCAAGCTGGGCCACGGGGCCAGCATTACCAACGAGCCCGAACAACTCGCTGCGGCGGAAAAGATTGTCCTGCCGGGCGTGGGCGCTTTTGCCGATGCCATCGCGGAACTGCACCGCCGCCAATTGGCCGAACCGCTCAAGCAGGCCGTCCAACAGGGAAAGCCCTTCTTGGGAATCTGCCTGGGCCTGCAACTGCTGTTCGATACCAGCTACGAAGACGGCGAACACGCGGGGCTGGGCATCGTGCCGGGGAAGGTTGTGCGGTTCGATCCCAGCCAGCAAAAAGTACCGCACATGGGCTGGAACCAACTACAAGTGCGGCGACCCTCGCCGGTTCTCTCGGGCCTGGCCGACGGCATCCACGTCTATTTCGTCCACTCCTACTACGTAGTGCCTGAGGACGAGGAAGTGATTGCCACGACGACGGAGTACGGCGTGCCGTTCACCTCGTCGATCTGGCGCGACAACCTGTTCGCCACGCAGTTCCATCCCGAAAAGAGCCAGTCCGACGGGCTGCGCATTCTGGCAAATTTTGCCGAGTTGTAACGGCCCGGGGCGCGCTTGGCGCCTCCGCCCCCCCTGGGAACCGCTTGCAGCGTCTGTCTTGTCCCGTTCGAGTTTCCACCCGGCAAACCATGGCCAAACGCAGCATACCCGGCATCCGCGCGATCGTGACCGGCGTTTCCAGCGGCATCGGTCGCGAGTTGGTATTGCAACTTGTCGAGCAGGGAGCCCACGTGGTGGGTCTTGCGCGGCGCGTGGAACGGTTGGAAGCCTTGGCCGAAGCCTGCCAATCGCTGCCGGGCACGTTCCACTACATTGCCGGCGACGTGACCGACCCGGCGATCCGCGCCGCGGCACTGGAGAAGGCCAAGACCAAGTTTGGCGGGCTCGATTTGTTAATCAACAACGCCGGGATCGGGGCGATGGGACCATTCGCCACCGCCGACCCCGGCCGCGTGCGGCGGGTGTTCGAGGTCAATTTCTTTGCCCCGCTGGAGTTCATTCGCGAGGCGCTACCCGAGTTAAAGCAAGGCCGCGCACCGATGGTGGTCAACGTGGCATCGACCCTGGGGCACATCGGCCTGCCAAAGCTTTCCGAGTACAGCGCCAGTAAGTTCGCCCTCCGAGGGTTCAGCGACGCGTTTCGAGCCGAGCAAGCGAAGGACGGCGGCGTGGACGTGCTGGTGGTCAGTCCCGCCACGACGGCGACCGAAATCTTCGACGTGATGATCGAAACCCAAGGCGACACGCCGTGGCGGCAGCGGAAACCACCCTCGGCGGCCACCGTCGCCAGTCGGATCATTAAGGCCATCCGCAAGAACAAGAAGGAAATCTTCGCCAGCCTGACCGCGTGGTTCCTCACCTGGAGTAACCGCAATTACCCCTGGCTGATCCGCTGGATTCTTGCCCGGCGGCAGTAGGGGTCGTGTGATTTGCTGCGTGGAAGCCAGCCCCCCCTACAAGAGTGAGGCCAGGCGCTCCGCCGACTGCTGCAACCGGTACGAACGTCCCCTCGGCAAAGTCTGGCAAGAGGCACGGCCAGAGGTGCCGATGCATGACCTAGAGTAGCAGAGCAGCGCCATCACATGGCTGGCCGCGAAATGTGGCATGGCCTTGCGGCGTGCCTGCGTTACCATCGCTCGTTTCGCTACCATCCGCACCGTCGGCCTGACCGCTACCACTTGACTATGTCGGACCCGGCCATCAACCAGGTAATCGCCGCCCAGCAATCCGCGCTGGCGAGCCAGATTTCGGCGACGATCCTCCGCAAGCAGCTTGACGCCGTCGCAGTGCAAGGCGACGCCGTGAATCAACTGCTGGAATCGGCCGCACGGTTGAGCCACGAGCTGGGCAAAGGGCACATGCTCGACCTCTTGGCGTGAGCTTTTTCGTGCGCCGCGCGGCCCTTCCCCCCCTGCGCCTTCGTCGCAGTGCACCACATACCACGCGCCACATGCCAGCGGCGAGAGCTACTTCGACTCCCAGAGCAGCAGGCCAAAGCCTTCGGCCCTGGGCGTTGGATCGGCCGGTTGCGTCCAGCTTTGAAAGCCGACACCCGGCACAATGCGCTGCACGCCAAGCGCCCAGGCCGTACCGGGTGCGGGTGGCTGGGAGGTCAGCTCCTTGAGCGGAATGGCCGCTTCCAGGGTCCACGCCGCCTCGTTTTTTTCGACAGCGATGAACCACGAGGGATTCCACGCGGCATCGCCCCAGCAACCATCGTTGGGCCACCCTCGATGGTCAACCGCCAGGCGGTAGTAAGTGGCCGCGTCGCGGTCGATGTCGATCAAGAACTCCACGCGGTCGTGGCGGCTCAAGTCGCCGTCGCGAGGGCGGCTTTCGGCCGTGTCGGCATATTCCACGCCCGGCGCTCGGCGGCACGTGGCGGCCAGGTACAGGAACTCGTCGTCGTGGGCCACGTAGGCTACGGCACCCCATTCGCCGTCGTCGCGTGCCGGGCTGGCTAACGGAATGGGCCGCGCGGCCAGCCACACGGCGTCATCCAATTTGCCGTCCAGGTAGGGCTTCTCCGTGGCCACCACACAAGGTACCACGCGCTTGGGAGGCTGCTGCGAGGGGGGCCCGGCCGAGGGCGATGCAGCCGCCTGGTCCGCGAGCCAACGTTCGGCGGCCGCCCACCGCCACCACGCATCGCGCGGCCGGCTGCTGTTCACCTGCCCATAGTAATGGTGGGCCGGTTCCGCCTGGCCACCGGCCGCCAGGGCCGCAGCGATCGGAAAGCGAACCGTAGGTTCGGCATACAGGGTGGGATAACGCCGCTCAAGCAACGTGGCCAATTGAACAACGTGGTTGATTCGGGCTAAAGCGGCGGCCGGCTCGGCGGCACCTTCCATGGCCATGGCCGCCGCCCGTTGTGCAGCGGGCTGCCCCGATGCTGCGGCGCCGTCGCCAGCCAATGGCCGTGGCATGGAGGCCGGGCTCGGGAGGATGCTCCCCTGCCCTTGCTGGATGGTGATTTGCCCCTGCCCTGGTCCCAGTGCGATTTGGCCCTGCTGTTTTTCCAGCACGACCTGACCTTGTTGGGCGAGTGCCAGTTCCACGCTCAGATCGTCGCTGGAGCCCTCGGCAGAGGCCGTCTGGATTGCCGGCGTTTGCCGCTCCCCTGCCGCCTGGTGTGATACCTCGGCACTGCAATGGTAGTGGGTTAACCACGTGAGGGCGGCCGGCACGGTGGCGTGGTCGGGATGGGATCGAACGAGCATTTGGAATACTTCGGCCGCCTCGGCCCAGCGGCCAGCGGCCCGGTGCTGCTGAGCCAACGTGAACAGCAGTTGGCCCCGGGCGTGCGGCGAAAGTTCCCCGGTAAGCTGGCCCCAGTTGGACAGGATGCTCGCTCGTTGTTGGGGGTTGCCGTCAGCCCGGCGCATGATGTTGCGGATGTTCTGATACTGCTGCACCTGGCGAAGCCGATCGACGTGTCCCGCGGCTTCGTCGAGTGTGCGCCGCGCGTCCCCGCCGGGATGCAGTACCACGCCCGACATCAAATCGCGTCCGCCCACGTCGCCGGGCAGGTTGCTATGCGAGACGCGGTAGGCCCAGGAATTGGGAACGGTCAGTTGGGATTCGTCCAGGAGTGCCCTGGCCTGCTCGCCCAGGTTGCCCAGCGACTGCGCCAACCGGGGCACGATCTGCGCGGTGGCCACGGTGAAGTCACCCGACTGGCCCGGCGGCAGCACGCCGATCACCTTCTTCACCTGGTGGGGCTTGAGGCCGGCACCTTGAATCTGTTGCGGAAACTGCTCGCTGCTGGCGGCGCGGTCGGCCGCGCGAATCACCACCTGGCTCATGATGTGTTCCAGAGGCAAGTTGCCGGCCGGCGTGGCGGCATGGGTGACGATGACTTCTGGCCGCCACAAACGAATCTGGCGTACCAGGTACTCTTCCAGGTGCGCCAACCCCTGCCGCTGATGCAGAGAATCCCAGCGGCTCAGAATCTGCTCAGGGCCTGTGAGGATTTCGTCGGGCGGCAGCGGGAACTGCCAGGCAATGCTTCCGCCGCTGGCCCCCACGGCAAGGCATGCGCTGTGAAACCGCTCCGGCAGTTGCGAGGCGATCGAAGGCGCACCGGCCACGGCCTGGCTGCCCACCACGGCGATGTGACTCAGGTAACCTTCGCCAGCGGCGGCCTGGGCAAACAGTTCCCAACCAATCCCACGGTGATCGCCAAAAAGCCCTAACACGGCCAACTGGCCGCCACCTGCCCGCTGCCGCCGCCAGGTGCGGCCGCCATCGCTGGTGGCCAGGATGGTTCCCAGGGCTCCGCACGCGAAGCCGTGTTGGGGGTCGATGAACTGCAACGCATGAATGGGCAGACTTTGGCCGGTGTCGATCCAGTGCCAGGACCGGCCAGCATCGGGTGTGTAGAGGATGCGCGTCCCGGGCGTGCCGGCAATCCAGCAGTGCGGCCCCCGGACAGCCACGGTCTTGAAATCGAATTCCTCGTACGCGGCAGGGGGCAGTGCCGAGGGCGGAAGTTGCCAGGTCTGCCCTTGGTCGTTGGTGGTCAACACCAGCCCTCCGCTGCCCACCAGCCAGCCAGGGCCGGCGGTTTGCAGCTTCAGTCCCTTCACGTGCCGCGCGCCGATGGCGGGAAACCGGGCCGGTCCCAGCGCCCGGCGGCGAACGGTCGCCACCGTGGCCCGCGGCCCCGCCACGGCCCCGTGCTGCGCATCGACAAAATCGGCGGCTTGCCAGCTTTGCACCGCGGCCGATGCCAGCGGAATCCAGGTCCGCCCACTATCGTCGGTCGCGAAGACCGCCGAGGGATACAAACCCGATGGCTGCCCCCAGGCAAAACCGCGACGGCCATCGATCATTTTGATTGATCGCAGCGCAGGCATCACGGCCTGGGTCAGCTCGGTCCAGGTTTCGCCGCCGTCGTTGGTAAAGATGACCACACCGCGCGAAGAATGGGTGTGGACATCAAACGTGCCGCCCACCGCCCAACCGTGTCGCGCGTCGAGAAAGTCCACCCCGGTCAGTTGGCAGGTGACGGGCGACCGCTGGGCCACCCAGTTCTGGCCGCCGTCGTCGGTACGCCAGATGACGCCGCGATCGCCCACCGCCCAGCCGTGCTCTTGGTCGACAAAGTCGATCGCCCACAATGTGGCGTCCTGCATCAACGCGCGGCTCACCAATGGTTCAGTAGCTTGGACGGCCGCCACAGAACCCAGCGCCGCCAAGAGCAAAGCCGCC
Source organism: uncultured Pirellulales bacterium (assembly GCA_964511065.1). Classification (GTDB taxonomy): domain Bacteria; phylum Planctomycetota; class Planctomycetia; order Pirellulales; family S012-138; genus CALBRZ01. The sequence continues at coordinate 18,135 of CAZEEG010000016.1, forward strand.
GCAAGCCCTCGAGCCCATGCCAGCCGGCAAATCGCCACAGGTCGCGGCATGCTGGCCGTCGTCGAAGCATTCCCTGCGGCGAAGTCCTGCCGAGCGTGGCACACGCGCCTTCCAAGGTTGGGCATCCTTGCCGCTCCCTGTTGAGCCAAGAGGTGCGAAGGTTTCCAGGGGCAATTGAAGCGCGCAGCGCCGCCCCCAAATATGGCGGGCCGCATTGTAAACAATCCGCCCAAAAGCACCTAGGGCGATGTGAGAACCTGGCGACCGCAGCCAAGGCGGCTAGCGGAACGGGCCGCAGCGCCTTCTCGCCACGCGCCGTGGATGGCAAACCGGCGTTGACCGCAAAGCCTGTTTCCCGCTAACGTCCGCACGTTTAAGGAATTTTCGCACTCCACGCGCCGACAGAGGGACCGGAGAGCCGACATGGATGCTGCCAAGGGGGGAAGCTTATCGATGGAGCGTGCAGCACACCTGGAAAGCTGCGAACGCCAGGCACGGTTGATCCACGATCGCGGCACCGTGTTCGCGTTGACACTGGGCCTGGGCGTGATCTGCCTGTTCGTCAAGTTTGCGCTGCTGCCGTTCCCGGTGGAAACCGCCGGCGACTTCGTGCGCTGGGTGCTGCGGCTGGCGGTGGTCTTTGCCGCCGACGCCTGCTTTGTGTTCAGCTTTGGCCTGGTCTGCTGGATCGTCACCGGCCTGGCCGCCTCGCGCCGCTGGTCGGCCGCGCTGTGGCGGATCGCGCTCCTGGTGGCTTACCTGCTGGCGGGCGTGTATGCCGTAGCCAGTCACCGGGTGTTCCAGGTCACTTCCGAGATGATCACCTACCGGTTGCTGGCTTTCATCGGCAAGATCGACCTGATGACGTCGTCGCTCTGGTCCTACGTCAACGGCCAGGTGATTCGGGGGTTGATCCTGGTGCCGGTCGTGCTGCTGTTGGGCTTTTTCATCGGCAACGAGCTGCGCTGGGTGCGGCGCGTGGGCGCCGTCACCGCCAAGGCGCTTGTGCCGGTCGCAGCGCTCGTGATGCTGTATGGCGGAGTCTGCAAGGCTTACGTGCATTACTCGTGGACCGAGGAGGACCGCTGGGAGCGCCGCATCTCGGCCAACCCACACGCCACGTTTCTGTACTCGTGGGTCCGCGAGTTGGCGGCCGACGATTCGCTGCACGCCCTGCTGGTGATGGCCGACGCCGACGATAGCGACGTCGCCCGTCGCCAGCCCGCCACCGAGATGGCGCCTTGCCTGCCGCCCAACGTACAACCGCCCAAGAACGTATTGATGATTGTGATGGAATCCGTAGCCGCCGAATATATGGGTCTATACGGTTCCCAATATGACACAACGCCGGAACTTCAACGCTACTTGGATAAGCATCAAAACGGCGTGGTGTTTGATAATTTTTATGTCCAGTGCCCCTATAGCTGCAAGAGCCTGGTCTCCATCACCACGGGTGTTTATCCCCGCTGCGATTGGCAACTGATCGTGCGCGACAATCCGCAGCTTCAAGTGCCCATCCTCGGTGAGTGGCTGGCCAAACAAGCCGGGTACCGGAGTTGCTACCTGCATGCCGGATTCTGGAGCTGGAAATACCGCGACCAGTACTTCGGCCGGCATCCAGACTCGACGCTGATCGACGCGGAAACACTGCCTGGCCCGTTCGTTAACTCCTGGGGCGTGACCGACGACGCCATGTACGAGGCGGCGCTCGATTGGGTGGCCGAGGACGACCGCCCGTTCTTCCTGATGGCGTTCACGATCGAAACGCACCATCCCTACGTGGCCGGCCCAGACCCGTTGCCGCTGGCACCGCCCGAGGACGAAGACGATGCGGCCTCGCAGATGTATAACCGGTATCTCAATGCGATCCGCAATGCCGATCGCAAGATTGTGCACATGCTGGAGGAATTGAAGAAACGCAAGCTGGACGAATCCACCCTGGTAGTGATCCTGGGCGATCACGGAGAGTTCTTCGGCCAGCATAACATGTGGCTGCACGGCTACGGCATTTACGACACGGCCGTGCATGTGCCGTTGATTATGATTCACCCGTCGCTGCAGCAGTTCCCGCGTCGGATGGCCGAGCCATGCCAGAGCATTGATCTGCCGTATACCATCGCGGAGATGCTGGGCCAACAACCGCACCCTTGCTGGCAGGGTCGAAACCTGCTCGACGGGCGAGCCGACGCGCCGTTGTACTTCTTCTCGCTGTTCCGCCGGCCCGTGTTTGGCCTGCGGCAAGGCAACTTCAAATACCATTACTACATCAACAGCGGTAAACAGGAACTGTTCGACCTGAGCAGCGATCCGCACGAAACCCAAAACCTGGCCGAGCTTTACCCGGAACGCTGCGACCAGTACCGCCGCAAGGTGGCCGGGTTCGTCCGGTATCAAAGGCAATTCCTGGCCGAGCGGGGAGCCCCTTAGTCCTGGCCCGTTCAAGCCACGGACGTGATGCTGCCGCGGCCCCCGCCGGGGGCAAAAGCGCTCAAGAACGTTTCTCCGGTTTCAATCGTGGCCCAGCAAGGAACATCGCACGATCTTGAGAGAACTAGGGAGGTTAGAGCCATGAGTTGGATGAGCATGTGCGGTCGACTGACCGCGGTGCTATCATCACTCGTGCTGCTCGCCGCGGTCGGTTGCGGCGACAACATCCGCAGTAAAGACCAACTGCTGACGCGACTGTTCGAGGAGTGCAAGCGGTCGCAGTCGCGGATGACTCCTGCGCCCATGCGGCTTTCAACACTGCACGGAATCGTCAGCGACCCCGACTCGGTGGTTCAAGTGGACGAGAAAGAGCAGCAGTGGGCCTACCAGTTTCCCGATGGCACCGTCGAGTTTTCGGTCATGGTCGAGCCCGGCCATCATTGGACCGACGAGGATCCTCGCGTATTCGTCAATCTGCGGAGTCTGGCGAAATACACGGAGCCGTAATCACAACCGCCCCCCATTGGATGCGAGCGGTCCGCCATGATCCAACTCAAACGAGCGTACGAAAAGCCCTCCTCCCGCGACGGGCTGCGGATCCTGGTCGAGCGACTATGGCCGCGCGGGGTGAAGAAGGAACAAGCGGCCATCGACCTGTGGCTGAAGGACCTGGCCCCCAGCACCGAACTGCGAAAATGGTACAACCACGAGGTGGAAAAGTGGCCAGAGTTCTGCCGCCGCTACTGGTCGGAACTGGATAAACAGGGCGATCTGCTCGCCCTGCTGAAACATCGAACCACCGAAGGCACCGTGACGTTCGTCTTTGCCGCCAAGGACGAAGAACACAATAGCGCGGTCGCCTTGAAAGCCTACCTGGAGCAGCGCGCGTAGGCCGGGGGAAACCAGCCGCATCACAGTGGGCCTGCATCACAGTGGCCCTGCATCACAGTGGGCCTGCAACCGGTTGCAGGTGCGCCCCGCTGGCTTCGATTCCCACGTGCACACGTCACCTCCGCCCCCTTGGGTGCCGGCCCGCCGGAGCGCGGCCAATGGCGGAGAAATTCGGCAGACGTGCAGCGCCGATCGCATGACGGCAGGGCATGGGCGGCGCAGCCATCAAGAAGCGTTCTCACCAATCAAGCGCTTGGATGGATCGCTTTCTTGCTGCTGGTGCGCGCGGCGCCGGAGCGTTGCCTGCCAGTTTTCTGAGAGGAGTGGAACCGCGGCCAGTTCCTCGGCCAGGCGCAGGTTCTTGCGGTCGTGATGCATCACGTGGTTGGCGCGCGCCACCGACCACTGAGGGTAGGGCCGCTCGCGCAAGGTCAGCGGCATGCCCGGCTCGACCATTCCTTCCGCCAGCACGCGGAAATACCAGCCCGTCTGACCTAGCTCCTGCACTTGCAAGGCAAGTGTCTTGATGCGCCACCGCCGGGCCAGTTTCCAGCAGGGCTGCCTGGGCTGCGAAACCTGCACCACAACCTCGGGGCCCACCAGCCAGGTGTCGCCGATGCAGACATCGGCTTCCGTCAGTCGCTCGATCGTGAAATTCTCCCCGAACGATCCATACACCAGATCGGGCCGGTCAAGCACTTCCCGCCAACGGACGTAGTGGTCGGCTGAGTAGGCGAGCACGGCCTTTTCCGGCCCGCCGTGATGAACCAGGTCGGCCTGGCCATCGCCTTCCAGGTTGGTGCGTCCCAAGCGAACGGGACCGGAGACGGATTGTTTGATGAAGCCGGTCGTCCAGCGGCGGTCCAGCGGATCGGCCGCATTGGCATCGCCCAAGGTTTGAGGAAGTCCTACCTGGATCGAAACCAAGACAGCCTCGGCCTGGGTCATGAGATCACGATCTCCGTTGCGATGAACCACCGGCAAGCGTTGCGGCGGCGGAAGCCCCGCCTCCTACTCGTTATCTTCCGCCTCATCGACCAGGAAGCAAGAGAGGTGAACGCTGTTTTTGAGGCCCGTTACAACCGCAGCGCGAAGCCGGCCCCGGTGAAGAAATCCTCTGCCTGGTCGTTCAGGCCGATGCCGATCCGCCAGTCGAGTTGGAAGTTGTCGTTCACCAGGAAGGTGAAGCCGCCGTCGATGTAGTTCTCGGGAAAATTGTGCTCGCGGCCCAGGCTATACAGGCCGAAGTACTCGATGAACCCGCTCCAGCGTTCCGTCAGCGGAATGCCCAGGGCCACCGACTGATGGGCAATCACGTGCTCATCGTAGTTCAACGCAGGGATCGAGGCAGTGACGGGCAGTTCGTCGCGGCCCGTATTCACGCCCGTGGAGGCTCCCAGCGACCAGCCACTGGGCAGTTCCCAAGCGTACAGCAGGTTGAAGCCGTACAGGACTTCGTCGTCGGAGAACGCATCGGCGCCGGTGGGCACCGTGAACTGCAGGATGATGGACGACTCGGGAAACCAGCCGCGCTGTTCAGCCAGGTAGAACTTGCTGCCCAGGTACAGGTCCGCGGCACCGTCGTCGGTGCTTTCCGCGCCGATCCGCTCGACCAGGTACGTCCACCCGATGCGGAACTCGATATCGTCGGTAACGCCGATCCGCCATAGGGTTTCAGGAAAGCTATGGGCCCGAGTAACGGTGCCGGCGGTGTCGTCGTAGCCGAGCGTGTAGCCAGCTTCCAACTGCACGCGCCCACGGCCGACCGTCGAACTGGCCTCGGTGAAGTCGGGCCGGTCGGTCGTCAGCGGCTGCTGCTGCACTTGGGCGGCAGTCACCGTCGGCAGCGCGATCCAGGCCGCCACGCAGGCCCAATATTGAATGGATGTGAGGCGCATAACCATCGGCCCTCCCTCAGGTTCGGAGTGAAGCAGGCTCCCGCTTTACAGCGATGCAAACCATTTGTTTCATCGAACCAAAACAGGTTTTTGATTAACCAAAAACCCTTCGGGGGAGGGTAGCGGGTTGCAAGCGCGTATGGACGGATGGCAGCTCGCTTAGTGCCGAAAATGGCGGCGAGAGGTAAAAATCATCGGGATCTGGTGCTGATTGCAGGCGGCGATGACTTCCTCATCCCGCACCGACCCGCCCGGCTGAATGATCGCCTTGATGCCGGCCGCGGCAGCCAGCTCGATGGAATCTGCAAAGGGGAAGAAGGCGTCGGAGGCCAGCACGGCTCCCTGCACCCGCTCGCCCGCCTTCTCCAGGGCGATCCGCACGGAATCCACCCGGCTCATCTGACCGGCACCGGCCCCCAGCAGCGATTGATCCTTGGCGACCACGATCGCGTTGGACTTCACAAACCGGACCAGGTGCCAGGCGAAGCGGAGTTCGTCGTGCAGGGCCGGTTCAACCTGTGGTTCCGTGACTACCTTCCATTGGCTGGGATCGTCGGCCTGGGTATCGGAAAGCTGCGCCAGGTATCCGCCTTCGATGGCGCGAAGCTGTGCGGCCGGGGCCAGCGGCGATACCTCGCCCAATTCCAGTAGCCGCACGTTGGCTTTCCACTTGGGCCGCGTGGTGAGCATCTCCAGAGCGGCCGGCTCAAAGGCCGGAGCGGCAATCGCCTCGATGAACCGTCCCGGCTCGCTCAGCACCTCGGCGGTGGCGACATCGACCACGCGGTTGAACGCCAGCACCGAACCAAAAGCGCTCACCGGATCGCCTTCCAGAGCGTTGCGCGCCGCGGCGGCCAACTCCTCAGCGGCCGCGGCCCCGCAAGGATTGTTGTGCTTGATGACCGAAGCCGCCGGGGCGTCCCAACCGCGCACGATGGCCAGTGCGGCATCCAGGTCGAGCAGGTTGTTGTACGACAGTTCCTTCCCGTTGAGTTGCCGGGCGGCCAGCAGCGTGCCGGAGGTGTCTTGCCCGACCACTTCGTACACGGCGGCCGATTGGTGCGGGTTTTCGCCGTAGCGCAGCGCCGTCTTGCGGCGCAGATCGAGCGACCAAGTGGACGGTAACTCACCATCCTCCTCCGGGACCTCGGGCATGGTCGCGGCCGTATACTCGGCAAACCAGGCGGCAATCGCGGCATCGTAGGCCGCCGTGTGGGCAAACGCCGCGGCAGCCAGGCGGCGGCGCAGATCCAGGCTGATCGAACCGCCGGCTTCGATCTCCTGCAGGATGGCGTCGTACTGCGCCGGCGACGTGGCAATCGCCGTGAAGGCATGGTTCTTGGCCGCGGCTCGAACCAGGCTCGGTCCACCAACGTCGATCTGCTCGATGGCCTCGCCCGGGGTGACCCCTTCGCGGGCAATGGTGGCTTCGAACGGGTACAGGTTGACGACGACCAGGTCGAAGGCAACCATGCCGTGCTCGTCGACGGCGACCATATCGTCGGGCTGATCGCGCCGGCAGAGAATGCCGCCGAACACCTTGGGATGCAGGGTCTTCACCCGGCCGTCCATCATCTCCGGAAAGCCCGTGTACTCGGCGATGTCGCGGACCTTCAGTCCCGCGGCTTCCAGGTGCTTGCGGGTGCCGCCCGTGCTGTAAATGGTGAAGTTAGCAGCCACCAGACGGCTGGCGAATTCCGACAAACCGTTCTTGTCGCTGACACTGATCAACACATTTCGGGCAACGCTCATGATTCACTCGCAAACCGGCACGGGGAGCAGCGGAAGTAGAAGGCAAGAACTGGTCAAAATATCGGTTCCCGCCGCAAGCGCAAAGGGGCGCCCCGCGATCGGTGGTGGCGCAGACCGCGAATGCCGGGCGCATTCATACCACTTGGGGCGCGGGCGCAGTGCTACCGGGCGTCACCGCCTCTTGTGTCCTGCGCACTTGGCAGAAAAGTGGAAAAGGCAAGCCGAGCGGAGGCGATGATACAAGCGTCTGACCTTGCGGGCAGCTCCGGTCAACACGGCTGGCGGAGCCGTGGCACTTGGGTTCGATAGCGCGGCATCCACGCCGAGGGGATCAGCGGAATTTCTCGGGAATCTCAATGCCCATCGCGTTCATCAAGAGCTTCATGTCTTCCCAAGTGTCTTTCTTGGCGGCCGGGTTGCGCAGCAGGTAGGCCGGGTGGTAGGTGCAGAGGACCTGCGAATTGCCAAAGGTGTGGAACCGGCCGCGGAGCTTGCCGATCGACTGCGTGGTATCGAGCAGCCGCTGCGCGGCCGTGGCGCCCAGGCAAACGATGAACTCCGGCCGGATGATTTGAAGTTGCCGCTCCAGGTAGGGCCAGCAATTGGAGGCTTCGTCGGGGGTGGGGGTGCGGTTGCCGGGCGGACGGCACTTGAGCACGTTGAGGATGTAAACATCGCTCCGGTTGAGGGTGAGGCCCTTCTCGATGATGTCCGTCAGGAGCTTGCCCGCCCGGCCCACAAACGGAATGCCCTGGGCATCTTCGTCGGCTCCGGGCGCTTCGCCCAAGAAGCATAAGCGGGCATGCGGATTGCCGACGCCAAACACGGTTTGCGTCCGCGTGGAACACAACTCCGGGCAGCGCTGGCAGCCTTTGACTTCTTCAGCCAGTACGTTCAGTTCCATCTGACGTTTCGAGCGGGGCGGCATGGCAAGCGTCGGCGCAGCGGATGCGGGGCGTGAGGGTTCGGCAGCGGGTGTACCGGGCTGCGGCGGCCCGGCAATCTGCGGCACCGCACTACCGGGCGGCGCTGGACTGCCCGGAGGCGCGGGCTTGGCGTCAGGACCGGCGGGAGTTCCCGGTGGCGCGGCGCCAGCGGCCGCAACCGGCGGCGCGGTGCGTCGCTGGGAGGCTGGTTGCGGCCGGGCCGAACGCTGCGCGGCACCCGAGGGCGCCGCGGGGATGACCACCGCGGGAATGTGCGTTACTCCAGCCCTGGCCAAACTCTCCAGGTGCTGCTGCAACATCCGACGGAAAGAAGCGTCCGACATGCGAACCTGCTCAACGAGCCGATCGGGAGCGCGGCTTAGCACGCCGCCGCGCGGTACGATCTTCATTGTGACGCGCAACGCGGCACCTGGCGAGGGGCCAAGCCACCGCTGCTCAGCAAGGCCTGGCCGCCTTATGGTGGGCTACCTGGCAGCACGGGTGCCGCGCAACGGGTGCGTCCTACGGCTTGCGCTGGTAGACCACTTTGCCATCGATCCAGGTGGAAAGCACCTGGGTATCCTTCAGCTCGTCGATGGGGCACTGGAGGAAGTCGCGATCGATCACGACAAAGTCGGCCCGCTTCCCGGGTTCCAGCGACCCGATCTCGTCTTCCAGAAACATCAGGTGGGCGTTGTTTCGGGTATAGAACTGGAGTGCCTGCTCCCGGCTGAGCGCTTCCTCGGGATGCAACTGGCCCTGGTAATGCCGGCCGCGGCGGGTGATGGCGACCCACATGCCGAGGAACGGGTTATAAGGATTGATCGACTTGAGCGAATCGATCCGCTGCATGTGGTCGGAGCCGCCGCCGACAATCCCACCGGCCTTGAAGATACTCTTCAGGGGCTGGAAGTACCGCAGCCGTTCGTAGCCAAATTGAGCTTCCAGGGTGTGCGAATCGAGGTACAGCCACGCCGGTTGGATGTCGATCACCACGCCCAGCTTGGCCGCCTGCTGCACCGCCTCAGCACTCATGAAGTTGGAGTGCGTGAGGCATGGCCGGGTGTGCTTGATCGGCTTGGTGCGGCTGATTTCCTCGTACACGTCCAGCAGCAGGTGGACCGCCCCATCGCCCACCGAGTGGGCCGTGAACTGCAATCCCTGCTCGATGGTCGCATCGACCAGCGGCAGCAGTTGCTCGCGGGGGATCATCAGCACGCCCTGGTAGCGGGGATCGGTGATGCTGTAAATCTGGCTCACTCCCCAGGGCTGCCGCATGTAGGCGCTGCCGGTGAGCATGCCGCCATCGAGGAACGCCTTCACCCCGATGATCCATAGCCGCGGATTCTTCTCGCGGAGCGGGTGCTGCGCGATCTCCGCCAGGCGCTCACGATTGGTTTCGATCTTCGCTGAGCCGCTGATGCCGTGCGAGAGCGCCAACCGCACCGAAAGCTCATCGTTCTTCAGCAGCGTGTGATACAAGTTGATGGCGCTGCCGCTGGCGTTGCGGTCGATAGCACCGGTGATGCCCACCGAATTGTAGTCGGCAAACAACAGTTTCAGCCGGTTCAGCCGGTCGGCTTCGCTCGGCGAGCGGCCGGTGGATTTCACCTTGAGATACCGCGAACAGCTACGCAGGATGCCGGTGGGTTCGCCGTTCTCGTCGCGCTCCACCTGACCGGCCCCGACCACCTGAAAATCCTTGTCGATGCCCGAAAGTTCCAGCGCCAGCGAATTGACCGAAGCGTCGGGCCCCGTGGAAAACACCACGGGGTGCTTGGGAGCCGCGGCGTCCAGTTCAGCCTTGGTTGGGTAACGCTGCTCCTTGAGCCGCGTGATGAACACTTGCCGCAGCGTGATCCAGGTGCCCTCGGGCAGTTCCTTCGCCCTGGCTTTGACGTAGTCGAGCACGTCCTGGATGGTTTCCATCGGGGGGATGGGGTGATCGAACTCGTACATCGACGCCCCGGACGGATGCACGTGTGAATCGATCAAGCCCGGCAGCACCGTCTTGCCCGCCAGGTCGATCCGCCGGGTATCGGGTCCAGCCAGGCGTTGAATCTGCTCGTCGGTCCCGACGGCGACGATCCGCTCGCCACGGATGGCCATGGCACTAGCGATGGTGAAGTTCGGATCGACCGTGAGAATCTTGCCGCCGGTAAGAATCAGATCGGCCGGTTCGGTGGGTGCCTCTCTGGCCAGTGCGCGGCCGGAAAAAGCGCCGCACAGCAGCGCGGCCGCCGCCGCTATCTGCAACACACGGCGTAACAAGCCCCGCTGCCCGGACGAAACGCCCCTTGGAAACGCTGGGGGTAGCTGCAACTCGGACAACGGTCCAGCCTGCGGTTTCGTGGCCTGTGACGACATGGCAAATTGCTCCCTGGCTCTGGGCAGACTCCATCGCGGGGCGTGCGCCGCGGCCATGCGCGGCACCAGGCGATGCGCGGCTGCGCGCAGCCGCAGTGAGGTAGTAATCTAACCCAGCCAGAGTTGAGATGCCACGATTTGCGCATCCCCCAGGCCAATCCAGATGAGCCCGAACGTCCCTTTCAGGCCCGCCGCGCGCTACTCCGCGCTGACCGATAGCCCAGAAGACCCATGGCCAAGCGGTTCCCAGGGCCCGTCCCGAGCGTGAAGCGACTCGGCTACGTTGCGGCGTGCTGCTCGGCCAGGCGGAACACGCTGAGGCCGATGCACAGTTCGTCGCCGGGCCGGAGTCGGGCCCGGATGATGCGCTGGCCGTTGACGTAGGTGCCATGCCGGCTTTCGAGGTCGCGCACTTCGACTTCGCTCCCCAACCGGCGCAGCTCGCAATGCCGGCGGCTCACCCAACGGTCCGACGTTTGGAGGTCGGCATCGTCGCTGCGGCCAATCACGAGCGGTCGGCCCTCGGGAATGGCAATCGGAAACTGAGGGCAAGGTGTGGATGTATCAGCAATCAGCATAAAGGCGGGTGGCGAAACAATGGTCATAGGTGGTCGTTCCTGGATGCCCCCCCTCGGGCAGTAATCCCTTTTAAGAGCAATAGCCGTACCAGCACGCTGATCGCAGCCGGCCCCTGGACTGCGACGGCCAACGGCCGGTGGCGCTCCCTTGAAGGCAATCGCCGTACCGGAGCCGCCGGGGCAGCGGCTGGATTCACACAACCGTTGTTAAGACATTAGCTTAGAATTCGCTCATCCGCAGGCAGCGGCACGGTTTTGGCGCGTAGAGGCTGGCCGTACCCTCTGCACGGAACACTGCCAGCTAGCACGCAGAGAAATCACCCCATCAGGTGGCAAGAAAGCCATCCCCCCCGCGCGCGGAGGCGAAGGGTTACTTCCGCATGAACTGCCGATCCAGTTCGGCCTTGGTGAGCACCAGTGCGGTGGGGCGGCCGTGAGGGCAATGATGAGCGTCGGTCGCCAGGTGCCGCTGTTGGAGCAGGGCGTCGATTTCTTCGGGCGTAAGCGGATCGCCCGCCTTCACCGCGGCCTTGCACGACATCATGTGCAGCAGTTCATCGACGATATCCCTGGCTGAGAGAGGGCGGCCGGAGGTCAGCGTTTCCAGTACCCCCAGCAGCACTTCCGCGGGCCTCGCGTTGCGGAGCATGGCCGGATAGCTGGAAACCAGCACCGTATCGCCGCCAAAGGGTTCCACGTCGATCCCAAGCCGCGAGAGTACCTCGCGCTGTTCCAGGACCGCTGCTTTTTCGGCCGGACTGAGATCGACCGGCTCGGGCACCAACAGTTGCTGCTTCTCCAGGGAACCTTGCAGCACTTTCGCCTTGAGATGTTCGTACAGGATGCGCTCGTGCAGGGCGTGCTGATCGATCACCAGCATGCCTTCTTCGGTTTCAGCCACCAGGTAGCGGTCGTGCATCTGGACTGCCGCCAGGCGCCGGCCCTGGGCAAGCGAAGCGGCCACCCGGGAAGCATGGGCGGCTTCGGCCGTGGGCGGCTCGCCAAGCGCACCCTCGGCGCCAGCCACATCGGCAGCCCGGCTTCCGATGGTCGCAGGGTCGATGGCAGCCGCGGGAGGTAGCTGCCCTGGCCCCGAGGGGGTTTCGCCCTGCTCCAACTCCCAGGGCAGGCGCAAGCTCGTCTGCCGCGTGATGGGATGCAATTGGAGCGGACCGCCCGAGATGCCATCCTCCGCGAGCGGCACAGCAGGCCCAGAGGTCGCATCGCCTGCCGGCATGGATTCACCCGGCGGCACGGACGTGGAGGCACTGCCCAATTCGCCCTTGGCCCAGGCGACAAAGTCGGCCCTGATTTCGGCGGCCTTGGCCGGATCGAACGCTGCCGGCTCGCTTTCCCCGGCGTGGCCCTTGGCGATTGGGGAATCGGACGGCGGCTGCCAGGTGCTGGTCAGATCGGTTGCCAGAAACCGGTTACGAAGGGTGCCCAACAGTTGGCTGTAGAGCCGGCCGCCGTCGGAAAACCGCACTTCCAGCTTGGTGGGATGGACGTTCACATCGACTTCGTCGGGCGGAACATCCAGCACCAAGAAGCACACCGGCTGGCGGCCCTGCAGCAGCAAGCCGCGGTAGGCTTCGCCCAGCGCGTGGCCCAGCGCGCGGTCGCGGATATACCGCCCGTTGAGGAACATGTACTGCATCCGATTGTTCGGGCGGCTGAGGCTGGGCGAGCCCACGTAGCCGCACAGCCGGGCTGGCCGTTCGCTCTCCACCCAAAGCAGTTGATCGGCCAGTTCGCGGCCAAACAGCTTCTCGATCCGCTGCCGCCAGTCGGTCACCGGCGGAAGATCGTGAATCTCGCGGTTGTTGTGCCGCAGGGTGAAGTGGACGGCCGGGTGCGCCAGCGCCAGCCGGATCAGGGCCTCGCTGGTATGGCCCATCTCCGTAGCCGTGGTCTTGAGAAACTTGCGCCGCACCGGCGTGTTGTAGAACAGGTGCCGCACCTCAATGGTGGTACCGACCGGACAGCCGCATGGAACCACGTCGGCCCGCTGGCCGCCGACCATTTCCAGTTCGGCACCGCCGGGCTCGCTGGCCGTGCGGCTGCGAATCGAAAACCGGCTAACCGAGGCGATCGACGCCAGCGCCTCACCGCGAAAGCCCAGTGTTGCCACGCGGAACAGATCGTCGGCCGAAATGATCTTGCTCGTGGCGTGGCTTTCCACCGCCAACGGCAGTTCATCGGGGGGGATACCACAACCGTTATCGGTAACGCGAATCAATTCGACGCCGCCCTGCTCCAGCGAAACATCGATCCGCGTGGCTCCGGCATCCAGCGAGTTCTCAACCAGTTCCTTGACCACGCTCGCGGGGCGTTCGATCACTTCCCCGGCCGCGATCTTGTTCACCACCGTCGGCTCGAGACGGCGAATGCTGCGGCGCATCGCCATGGCGGGAGTCGAAGAGATACTGGTGGATGGCGTCATCGGCAAGATCGTCCGTGACCGGAGGGACATGAGAGGGAGGCAAGCAGCCCTCGTTCAAACCATTACTTCTTGTTGTTTTAACCGTGAGTTTGCGCTTCTACCAGTATGCAGAGTCGTCGGCGCCACCCAGGTGTCGCGCCCGCCCTGCCACGCCTGATGCTTGGGTCAGGCAGATAGGCTGCGCCGTCTACAGCGGCTTTTGCACCATGGGAGTGGGGGCCCAGCTACCGCACGGCCTTACCGTCGCACCCAGCCTCCTGGGGGGACACAACCCGGCGGCTTGGTGGGAGCGTGGTCCCACCTGCCCGGCACGCATATGCTTGTAAAGCGGGACGTCGTCGCTATCGCTGACGGGGCCGCCGGCATGGTGGCCGCAGCAGGCCCGGCCGGCGGGCTGCTTCCGGAGCCGACGGCCACCCCCGCCTCACGGCAACCGTAGCATCCTGTGGGAAAGAGTTCTGCGGGCCGGGCCGGGCCAGGCCAGCCTAATGCCACGTTAGGCAACACGCACCCATGGAGGAGAGCAGGGGCGAAATGCGAAGCATGCCCAGCGGTCGGCCAGCCGCAATGGCCGCCCCTACCCTTGTAACCCTCCAACCCGCCCCGTTGATTCGTTCCCGCGTTCGACCCCTTAAGCGAGGGCGCTTCTGCCGATGCCGCTGGTAGTGAAACTACTGATGATCGTGGCCGTGCCAGCGGCGGTGATCGCCGGCGTTGGCTGGTTTGCAACGGGCGCCGGGGAGTCGGCTGCGCGGCAAGCGATCGAACAATCGGCAGCGGTTCAAGCCCGCAGCATCATGGACGAGATCGACCGCGCCATTTCTACGCACTTGGCGCACTGGCGGGCGTACAGCCGCAGCCGCATCATTCGAGACACACTCAAGGCATCCAACCACGAGTACAGTCAGCGGGAGGATTTGCCCGCCTTTGCCGCCGAGCAGGACCGGCTTTGGCAGGCGGTCGATCTGCAAACGGTCACGCCGGCCATGGAACGCATCCTGGCCACCGAGCTTTCCAGCGATCTGCTCAGCCATATTCAAGGCAGCAGCCGGACCGAATCGCGCCAGCCGTTCAGCGAAGTGTTCGTCACCAACCGCTATGGCCTGGTGGCTGCCATGAGCGGCCGCACGCACGACTTCCAGCAGGACGACGAAGATTGGTGGCTCCGCGCGGTGCAGAACCGGTACTACGTTTCCGATGTCGTCACCGATCCCACCACCCAGCAGCGCACCATCCGGTTGTGCGTCCGCATCGACGATCCTCAAGGCGAACTGCTGGGCGTGCTGCGGGCCTCGCTGAACGTCGACGAGGTCTTCGGTATCCTCGATCATCGGGCAGCGGCCGATACCAGCGGGCTGCACCTGATCGCCCTGGTGAACCGCAACGGCGAGGCGATCCACGTGGCCGGCGAACCGCCGCTGGCTCCCGACTCCCAGCGGCGGCTGGGCGAGCATCTTCCCGAGGGCGCCTTCCGCCGCGACGGCACCGCCTGGCATACCTCCCCGCGGGGCGTGGAACTGCTCTCGGCGTATGCGGCCTCGCGAGGGTTTACCCGCTTCCCAGGCATGGAATGGGCCGTGCTGGTTGAACAACCAGCCGCCAACGTGCTGCTGCCTGTCCGCATGCTGCGGCAACGCATCCTGCTGTTTTCCGTGGGAGCCATGGCGCTGGTGGTGCTGGGGTGCGGAGGGCTGGCCCTGTCGCTCTCGCGGCGGATCGGCGTGCTGGCCCAGGCAACGGAAAAGCTCGGGCAAGGCGATCTCAAGACCCGCGTTCCCATCGCCAAGCGCGACGAACTGGGCTCGCTGGGCCGGGCCTTCAACCGGATGGCCGAGGAACTGGAGCATCACGCTTTGAGCCTGGAACAGGCCAACGCCGAGTTGACCCAGGCCAAGTCGGCCGCCGAAGAAGCCAACCGGGCCAAGAGCGATTTTGTAGCTAATGTCAGCCACGAAATCCGCACGCCCATGAACGCCATCCTGGGCATGACCGAGTTGGTCCTCGACAGCCCCTTGAGCCGCAGCCAGCGCGAGTATCTGAACATCGCCCACGAATCGGCCGAGTCGCTGCTGGCGATCATCAACGGCATTCTCGACTTCTCCAAGATCGAAGCCGGGCGGCTGGAACTGGAACGCGCCGAATTCCGCCTCCGCGACCTGGTCGGCGATACGGTCCGCTCGCTCGCCCAACGTGCCCACGCCAAGCGGCTCGAACTTTCGTGGCAGGTCGACGAGGACGTGCCCGAACGCCTGCTGGGCGACTTCAACCGCTTGCGGCAATTGCTGGTGAACCTGATCGGCAACGCCTTGAAGTTTACCGATCACGGCGAGGTATCGCTGCGCGTGGCCCTGGGCCCCTCCGCCCGCGATGCCGCCAGCCAGTGCGCCGACCTCGCCATGTCGCTGGCCGGCCGCGAGGTCGAATTGATGTTTGCCGTGGCCGATACGGGCATCGGCATCCCTTCCGAGAAACTGGATACCATCTTCGACCCGTTCAGCCAGGCCGACGCATCCACCACGCGGCGCTACGGCGGGACAGGTCTGGGGCTCACCATCTGCCGCCGGTTGGTCGAGTTGATGGGAGGCCAAATCACCGCCGAAAGCGAATTGGGCCACGGCAGCACGTTCCGCTTTACGGCCCAATTCGGTGTGAAGCCGGCCCAGCCCGTCACGTCGCAACCTGCCCTGGACGGTCTCAAGGTGTTGGTGGCCGGCAGCCATGCCGCCAACCGCCGCTGCCTGGACCAGTTACTGCGCGCCTGGCAGATGCAACCGCGCTGCGTCGCCACGGCCCGAGAAACCTTGCAGCACGTGGCCACGGGCGAGGTGGACCTGTTGATCAGCGACGAGCACCTGCCCGACGCCGACAGCTTCGAGCTATGCGAGGAGATTCGCCGCACGGCTGGTGGCGAGGAATTGCCGATTCTGCTGCTCACCTCGGGCGAGCGGCCCGGCGACTGGGCCCACTGCCATCGCTTGGGCATTGCCGCGCGGCTGATGAAACCGCTCAAGCAGTCGGAACTGCTGACAGCGATTCTCGAAGCGTGCGATTACGATGCCCTGCCCGATGCCGCTGAACCGACCGCGGACGAAGCGGCCGGAGAACGCGAACTTCGCCCGCTGCGGATTCTCCTGGCCGAAGACGGCCTGGCCAACCAGAAGCTCGCCATGGGTTTGTTGGGCCGCTGGGGGCATCAAGTCACCGTGGTCGAAAACGGCCAGCAGGCGCTGGACGCCCTGCACGATGACGGCCCCTTCGACCTGGTGTTGATGGACGTGCAAATGCCCGTCATGGATGGCCTGGCCGCCACCCGCGCCATTCGCCGCCGCGAGGAGTTTGAAGGAGGGCACCTGCCGATTGTCGCCATGACGGCCCGGGCCATGAAGGGCGACCGCGAGCTTTGCCTGGAAGCCGGCATGGATGCCTACCTGGCCAAGCCCATTCGCCGCGCTGAACTATTAGAGGCACTCCGCGCGGCGTGTTCGGTAGCCGTTCGAAGCGGAACTGCCGAAGCATCCTCCGATTCCACCCAGCAAGCCCCGGCCATCGACGGCACCAACGACCAGGCCTCCAATCCGGCGGCGGCCGGCGACGGCAATCGCAACGGCGAAACCGATGGCAGTCCAACAGGCGATACCCCAAGCAGCGATGCCCCAACCAGCGGCGGTACAGACAGTAGCGGTACCACCAGTGGGGGCCAGCCAGAGGATCGGGCCGCACAGGGGGCGGAAGCCGCCACACTCCCGGACGATCACTTCCATGCCGGAGATGACCACTCAGATGGTGCAGCGGGCAGCGAATCGCTGGAGCCGATGGAATTGAACTGGCAGGCGGCGCTGGCATCGGTGGAGGGCGACCACGATCTGCTGGCCGTGGTGCTGGAAGCCATGATCGAAGAAGTGCCGCAACTGCTCGACCAGGCAAACCATGCACTCCGCACCGGCGACGCCAAGACCTTTCATCGCACGGCACACTCGCTGAAAAGTTCGCTGCGGATCTTCCGGCTGACCGAACAGGTAGACCTGGCCCAACGTCTTGAATTGTTGGGTAAGGACGGCGACTTGGATCGGGCCCGGCCACTGATGGACCGCCTGCACCGCGATGTGCGGCGGCTGATGCTGGCCGTGGCAGGTTACCTGGGCGAGGCCGCACCTTCTAACATGGCCTGACCCCTCGCGCCAAAAGGCAAGTCCTTGCGGCTGCTCTGTGAGCCGCGCATGGCCGAACCCTGTCGGCTTTCCGCGCGGCGGCGCTTTTCTTGGTTCATCTTTCTTGGTTCGTCTTTCTTGGTTCGTCTTTCTCCACTTGAAATTCAGCAGGCCACGTCGAGACGGCCTTCGGCAGTCCCCGGCAAGGCCACGCCTTAGAACAACGTGGCGGGATCGGATCGCAGCAGCCCTCGCATGGCCCAGGCGCCCGAGGTCAGGCAAAGCAGGAGCGTTAACAGGAAGATGTGCAGCGCCCGAGGGCCACTGAGCATCATCAGCAGGCCGGTTTGCTCCCCCAGCGTCCAGTACAGAACTTGGCTCACGGCAATCCCGGGCCCAAACCCGATGATCGAGATCAGGACCGCCTGCCAGAACACGATACTGATGAAGTACGTTTGCCGATAGCCCATCGCCTTGAGCGTGGCGTACTCAGCGATATGGTCGGAAATGTCGCGGGCAATAATCTGGTAGCAGATCACCGCACCGACAATCCAGCCCATCATCAGACCGACGAAGAAGATGTAGCCGATCGGTGTGCTGGCCTTCCAGAAGCCGATTTCGCGCTGGATGTATTCTTCGCGGGTGAGCACACCTACGTCGTCGGGAAGCAAGTCGTCGAGCCGTTTCTTGACGGCCTGGGCCTGGCTGGGATCGGCCAGTTGCACCACGCCCAGGTCGACCTGGTCGAGGGCGGAGCCGGGCTGGATCGCACCGAAGTACCGGGCGTAGTTTTCGGCGCTCATCAGCAGGTTGCCGTCGTTGGCAAAATCGGTCCCCAACGCAAACGTGCCGACAACCTCGACCCGCTGTCCGGACAGTTCCACGGAAAGGTCCTCCACCGCTGGATCGCGCGTGGGCAGCCCGTAGAACTTGCGCTTGCTAAGCCGGTCGAGCAGCGCGGCGCGGGGGCGGTCCAACAGGTCCTTCTGGCGGTTCACGTCGTCATCGAGGAACACCGGGTCGCGGACCTTGAAACCGATCACGCGGATGGGCCGGCTGACCTGCTTCTCGCTGTGCTTCCACATGCCCACGTAAGACTCGATATACACCGGGTAAGCCCCGGTGACGCCCGGATCACTTTGGGCCAGCAGCAGCCTGGTGCGAGGGAAGCGGTCCGTGACGGTCATCGCGTACTTGCCGGGGCTGAAGATAATCAGGTCGGCATCCAACTTGCGAATGAGTTGCACGGTGCTATCGAACAGCGCGTTGCGAAACCCCAACTGCATGGCCATCAGCACGACGGCGAACCCCACCCCGGCCACCGAAAGCAGCAACCGCTTGCGGTGGTGGAACAGGTTGTGAATCACCAGCACCAAGGCACGCAGAAACACGGTCAGCCTCCCGGTTCAGAACAGGCTGGCCGGATCGGCCGCGCTCAATTTACGACTGGCCAGAATCCCCGAGAAGACGCACACCCCGATACTGCCCAGCAACACCGCAGCCGCCCAGAACGGTTCAAACTCGATGGTCAGATTGGAGAGGGCGGCCGTGACGGGATACCCGACATAGACGGTCAGCGCGAGGCCGAGGACGTAGCCGATCAAGGCGAGGGCCAGGGACTGCTTCAGGATGACGGCCAGCAAGTGGCGCCGCCCAAAGCCCATGGCCTTCATGGTGGCGTATTCCTTTTGGTGGTAGGTGACGTCGGCCTCCTGCACCTGGTACACGATGGCCAGCCCGACCACCATGCCCAACAAGGCCCCGAACGTGAAGATGGCCCCCACGCTGGTGCCCTGCACCCAGTACTTCAGTTCGTAGTCGATGGCCTCGTCCCGGGTGAGCACCTGGACGTCGCCGTAATGTGCCAGTTGGTCTTCCAGTTCGCGGCCAGCAAGGGCGATCTGCGCCTCGGTCGGCGGCGTGCCATCGGCCGTATGGAGGTGGACCAGGCCGAGGTTTACGGTTCCCCTATTGGCGCCCGGCGTGGTGTGGACGAACCCGCGGTCGTTGACAATCACGGCCCCATCGGCCGCCAGACCCGACCCCAGTTCGAAGGTGCCAATGATCTGCACCCGGCGGCCGCCCAGCTCGGCGATTTGGCCGATGTCGTCAGGGCCAAAACGCTGGCCATCGGCTGGGCCAAATTCCCGGCGGCTTTTGCGGTCCACCAGCAGGTAGTCGGTGCGGTTAAGCCGGGCGACTTCCTGGGCGATATCCTCACGCCGAAAGACGGGAGCCGCGGGATCCACACCCATCACCAATAGGACCCTCGTACGGCCGCCATACTGGGGATCGGACAGCGGCACGCGCCAGCGATTCATGGTGACATACAGCGGCCGCGACCATGCGACACTGGGCGCCGAGCCCGCCTGGCGAAGCCGAATCGCGGGAAAGGAACCGGGTTTGGAGAAATGCAGGTACTCGGGCGAACGCAGCAGCAGATCGAACTCCAGCGCGCTGTAGATGGCGGTGGCCGTGGATTCCACCGCGCCCAGAAACCCTAGCTGCATCAACACCAGGAACACGGCAAACGCCACCCCACCCACCCCGACTGCGGTGCGCGACTTATCGTGAACCAGGTTGCGCCACGCCAACGGGGTTTTCATGGCGAATCGGAAGCTGGAGACCGGGCGATGTCGCCATCGGGCTGGCCGACGATGATCGTCACATCCACCGGCGCGCTCACCAGGTCGCGTGCTTCCTTCACGCTTTCGGGCATCAACGCAATGGTGACTTCAAAGACGCGGCGGTCGGCCGGGTCGAACGGGTCAAGGCTGCGAATCTCCGGCGTGGCCACGATCGCCCCCACGTGAGTTACCGTGCCGCTGAGCGGATTGCCCCGCAGAGCCGGCGAATGGATGGTCACCCGCTGGCCGGCCTGGATATCTTTCTTGGCCGATTCATACACTTCTGCCACGACGGTCATATGGCTCAAGTCGGCCATCCGCAGGATCGGTTGATTGCCCACCAGTTCGCCCGCTTGGGCGTAGACCTCGAGAATCTCGCCGTCGCTGGGAGCCCGAATGATGGAATGTTCCTGTTGTGCCTGCAGGCTGGCGATCTCGGCATCGAGCGAGGCCAGCGACGATTGGGCCTCGATTCTTTGCTTGGTGGCTTCCAGCACGTTGAGTTCGGCCTGGGCCGTGCGCAGGGCCAGATCCTTGGCCGCCTTCAGCCTGGTGATGGCGCGCTGGGCCGCCTGGAGATCGGACTGGGCCTTGGATACCAGCAGTTCTTGCCGTTCCACATCCTGGGCGGAGATCAGCGAGGGCGGGCCGCCGCGCAACCGCTTCAGCTCTTTCTTGTCTTGTTCCAGTTTTGCCTTGAGAAACTCCGCCTGCTCCTCCTGGGCCTCGATATCCGATTCGCTCAGCTTGACTTCGTCGAAGGCCAGGCGGGCCCGGGCAATCTGGGTGTCCAGCAGGGCCTGTTCGGCCGCGGCCTGGGCGGCCGCTTCCGACCGCTTGGCCTTCAGCGCCTCGATCTTTTGTTCGAGCACGTCGTAACTGGCCAGCCGCGCTAGCTCCTGGCCTCTGGTTACGGTGGCACCTACCTGGGTGGAAATGCTGGCGATCAGCTCGGTAGGGATCGCGCCGATTTCAATGATGCCGTCGCGCGGCACGATCCGGCCCAGGGCTTCGATCTCGCTGATCCGGACGCTGGGGGGAGCCATGCCATTGCCCGCAGGCGGATTGGGCGCAGGCGCAAAGTACCGCGGCCCAAACCAGGCAGCGGCCGCCCCCAAGGCGACTCCCAGAAGCAGGATCAGAAAACTCTTCACCGAATCGGTTGCCTAAACGGAGTGACTGCCATCGCCCAAGCGCCAAAGTTCGCCGAGGGTGGTTCGGCCCGAACGCCGCGGGCAGCCCGCCGGGGAGATGCGGCCATTGGCAGCCCGCGCGCTGCGCCATGGATGGCATCGCCGGTGAGCAGACATCGCCAGCTTTCCACCGCCGGACGATTCCGGGCGGACAGCTTGAACCGACACCGCAAGCCTTCATGCAAGCGTTGTGCCGGGCGTTAGCCGGCCACTGCACGGTGCATTCCGAACCGCTGGCGCGGAAAGCCTTCTCTTGACGATAGGTTGCGCTATCGCAACAAGCAACGAGCTTGTGACGGTTGCGTGGCCCGGGGGCCCCCTTCCGCCGCCGGGTGCGAAATGCTTTTCTGCCACGGCCGTTGCAAACGGTACACGTGCCGCGCCGCACCGCCGGTACAACACGCATCACACCAAAAAACGGCACAACCCGCCGGGAAGCGATTGCTCCCTGGCGGGTTGCGCCGTATACGTTGCCTTTGGGCATCAGGCGGTTGCCAAATCGCAACCAGTGTTGCGGTTGGTCAACCGTTCAGCCAGCCAGTTCCGTGGGCCAGCAAACTAGATCGGGCCCCGGCTGGAACTGCCAGATGCCGGCCTGCGTTTCTGCACATTCTGGCGTTTATCGCCGGAAGTCTGCTCGGTGGACGGCCGGTCCGAAGCCCGCGGCCGCTCCGGCACCGACTCATAATGCTCGTCCTGAACGGTGGGAACAGGCGGGAACGGATAGTCGCCCCGATCGATCGCCGGAGCGCAGCAACCGTCGCGCATCGGAACACCGCACGGGTCGCAGCAGGTGGCGCGGCAATGATGCTTGAACAACCGGCTCAAGAAGAACGGCTTCTTGCACCGCCGGGTGTCGCAGCACGGCCCCAGTTCTGGAGCGCAACTGGTGGGATGGGGGCAGCAGGTCTTCTGCGGGCAGCAGTGCTTCCCCAAGTCATGCTCCACGCAGCAGGCCTTGCGGCAGGGGCACCGGTGCTTGCACAGGTGGGTCTTGATCCGGTGGAAGAGCAGATTCAAACCGTGCGGATGGCAGGCATCGCAGCAGCGGCTATCTTCCGGGCAACAACCGCCGCGCGAGCAGCACGGCCCGTGCGAACCGTGGTGGGGCGATCCTTCAATCACATACTCATGATGCCCGCCGGCATGGTGCGTGTGCATCGTGCCCGCGGAATAGTGTTGAGCGACGGCGGCGCTGGTCGTGAACAGCGCGCAGACCATGGCAATGGTGGCCCCCTGCAATTGTTTCATCCGTGATCCCTCTTGCGTTTGAGGTCGCGCCAATCCGCCCTCTCTGCGCAGCGGCGCCTGCGGGGCGGTTCAATCCTCCTGTTCCTTACGAATCATCGGCACTTCCAACTCCAGGAAACCAGTACTTTCGTTACAAGCGGCAGAAATTGCCTGTCGCGATACTTCGGTGCTATCGCGGCCGGGAGCTTCTCGCCGGGGCTATTTGGGATCAGCAGCGGCAAAAATTGCCTGTAAGCACCCTGCGGTGCGATCGCGGCCGGGGGGGTGAGCCGAGCGCGCACGACAAAAGCCGCAGCGAAGCTGGCTGGCTCCACTGCGGCTTTGATTGTGCTTTGATCGGTGCTCTTGATGGAAAGGGTGCCGGGCATTTGCCGGCGCTTCCCGCGGGGGGGCAGCTACCAGGCGAAGTGGGCAAACGCCTTGTTGGCATCGGCCATGCGGTGGACGTTCTCCCGCTTGGTCATCGCCGCGCCTTCCCGCTTGTAGGCGGCCATCAATTCGTCGGCCAGGACCCGGGCCATGGGGCGGCCCTTCTTGTCGCGGCAGGCACCGATGATCCAGCGGATCGCCAACGACTGCTGGCGGCGGGAGTTCACAGGCATCGGCACCTGGTAGGCGGCACCACCCACCCGGCGGCTGCGAACTTCAATCGCCGGCTTCACGTTCTCGACCGCGCGAGTGAAAACCTCGATCGGCTCGGCCTCAGAAATGCGGCTCTTGATGATGTCCAGGGCGTCGTAAAACACGGCCTGGGCCGTCGACTTCTTGCCGTCCCACATCAAGTAATTAATGAACTTGCTGGCCAGCAACGACCCGTAACGCGGGTCCGGAGCAAGCTGCTTGCGGCTGGCGGTAATTCGGCCCATGCCGATGAACTCCTCGATGAACCTTCAAAATGTGCGACTGTACCCTGCTGGCCCCCGTTAGCCAGGCTTCTTGGCGCCATAACGGCTGCGCGACTGCTTCCGGCCGCTCACGCCCAGCGTGTCCAGCGCGCCGCGGACCACCTGGTAACGCACGCCCGGCAAGTCGCGGACACGGCCACCCCGCACCAGCACAATCGAGTGCTCCTGCAACTGGTGGCCTTCGCCCGGAATGTAAACCGTAACTTCCTTCCCATTGGACAGGCGAACACGGGTGATCTTCCGCAAGGCCGAGTTGGGCTTCTTGGGCGTCATCGTCTTGACTTGCAGACACACCCCGCGTTTTTGCGGGCAGGCGTCGAGCACGGGTGCCTTGCTGAAGCGCCGTGCCTTCTTCCTTCGCTTGCGGACGAGCTGATTAATGGTGGGCATTCAGGTTGGCTCTCGTTTCTATGCTCAGCGACTCAAACCATTTCTGTCGGCATACTACGCCACCGCCGGCTGCAAATTTGCCGCCAACCTGGGCGTGCCGTGTATTATATCGGCTTTGGATAACTGATTGCCACCGCTTGGCTTACGCCGGACAGCTCCCGGCTGCCACAAGCAGTGAACAAGTCTCCACCAATAGGTTGAGAATTAGTAAGTTTAGCGGTGGCCGGGATGCTGTCAACACCTCCGGACAACCGAATTGGCGGGGGCATACGCTGCGGTCACCCCGGACGCTGTCAGGCCCGCCCGTTTGCTGGGACCACCCGCGATGACGTTTCATGGAGGGGGGATTCGTGGAGGAGCCCCCCCTACTCTTCCACCAGGTCGCCGCGGGGACCAATGGCAACCGTGGTGGCTTGCAGCAGCGGGTAATCGTGCAGTAGCCGCATGATGTCGTCGAGCGTTACCGACGAGATCTGGTCGAGTTCGTCGCGCAGCGAGAGGTACTCGCCGTGCTGGATCCAGTTGCCCCCCACCGACCGCAGCCGCCGCATGGGCCGTTCACTGGAAATGACCGCATGCGACTTGCTCTTGTTCTTGGCTTGTTCCAGTTCTTTGAGCGTGATCCCTTCGGTTGTGGCCCGCGAGAACACATCGCGGACGATCCGCAGGTTGCGATCGGCTTTCTCCGGCGAGCAGCTCAGCGTGGTCCAGAACAGGCCGGCTCCCTGGTATTCCACGTAGTACATGGCGGCGTGTTCGGCCTCGCCCGAATCGACCAGCTCCCAGTACAACCGGCTGCCGGTTCCATCGCCCAGGATGGTGGTCAGCAGGTCGGCGGCATAACGGTCGCGGTGGTCGCGCCAGGGGGCCGCGGCCAGTTGCATGAAGTATTCCTGCGTGGAGGATTCCTTGCGGAGGCACGTAAAGCCGGGATGCCTTACCGGCTCGATGATACTGCGGCTGGTTTCATAAGGCTCCCAGTGCCCACAGTACCGCTGGGCGTCGGCCATCAGGGCGTCGAAATCGATCTTGCCGGTAGCCACCAGCGTGATATTGCTGGGGCAGTACCTCCGTTGGAAGTACTCGCGCATCTGCTCGACGCACAGGCCCTGGATCGACTCCACCGTGCCCAGCACGCTGTTGGCCAACGGGTGCCCGGCAAAATGCAGTTCCTCGCAACGTTCGTCGGCACCGTAGGGCGGCTGGTCGTCATACATGCGAATTTCTTCGACGATGACCTGCCGCTCGGTTTCAAAGTCGTCGGTCCGGAGCGAGGGCCGCATCATATCGGCCAGGATGTTCAGGGCATCGCCGACAAACTCCGGCAATACCGCCGCGTAGTAGACGGTGCATTCCTTGCCCGTGTAGGCGTTGTTGTCGGCCCCCATGGCGTCGAACTCGGCGTTCACCTGGGCGGAAGTCCGGTTGGGCGTTCCCTTGAACACCATGTGCTCAAGAAAGTGGCTCACGCCGGCCAGCTCGGGGGTTTCGTCGCGAGCACCAGTCCGGACAAAGAACCCCAGCCCACAGGAGTAGGCGCCGGGATTGGTTTCGGCGATGACTTCCAGTCCGTTGGCCAATTTGGCTCGATGAAACTCCACGATGCTCATTCTCCGGGTGCCGTGGGCGGGGCGTGCGAAGCACGGGAATCGTCGGCGCGCGGGTAGCCCCTGATGGCCCGCGGGCGCCGAACTTGCTCATGGTACACGACCTGGCTTGCCTGCCCAATCTGCCGCCCCGGGGGGGAATGGTTTCAGCGCGGCCGTGTCGGTTGAACCAATGCGACCAGCGCCCGGCCGCCGGGGCCGGCCAGACGCTCACTAGCATTCTATGGCCGCGCCGCCCCGCGGCTAGAGAGAGGACGTTGCCGCGCGCATGCGGCACCCGGATTCCGTGGACTATTCTGCTGCCCCCCGAGCCTGGTGGCCCGTAGCACGCGGAGCAAGCGGCTAGGGCTGCGCGGGCTCATCGTCCGTTGGCGTGGCTGCCGATGGCTGGGACTGCGAGGCGTCCTCTCCTTGCACCGCCGGCGCGTCTGAGGAAGGCTCGCCACTGCCAGCCTCGCCACGATTGGCCCCGTTGGTGCCGGCCCCATTGTTGTTGGTCGCGCCACTGCCAGCCTCGCCACCATCAGCTTCGCCGTTCTCTGCTGCGACCCCTGGCTGGCTGCTGGCATCGGCCACGATGTCGTCCCGCTGCAAGTGGATGCGGTCAAATAGTTCATCGTTGATGATGTAGAACCAGCCTGAGAACCGTTCGTTCAGTTCCTCGGCCGCTTTCTTGCCGGCCTCCACGCGGCGCTCGTAACGCTCGCGGATGCGGGCGTTGGTGCTCTCGGCTTCTTCGCGGGCGGCTTTGAAATCGGCGGCCGACTTCAAACCCTGGTCACGAATATTCTCCAGGGCCTGGATGCTGTAGGCAGGCTTGTCCGGATCGGCTTTACCTTCCTCGCCCGGCGCGGCCGGTTCATCGGGCAGTTCCACGTATTCCGGCTTGGGGAGCAGGTCTTCGTTGAAGCGGGCCGCGATCAGCAGGTACCGGCTGTCGGCAACGGGGTCACCTTCAGAATCGGAAGTGTCGCTGCCCAGGTCCTGCTCTTTCTCACCAAAGCGCAACTGGTACTCCACACCATTGTTCATGGCGATGAGAATCTCGCCCTGCTTGGAACGCAGGTCTACCGCGCCGTTGCCCAAGGGCATCAGGTAATAGCCGCGAGCGGCGAGGCCCTCGGCCAACTGCTGACTGACCTGGAGACCTTCCTGGCCTCCGAGGAACCGGCCGAGCGACTCGGGCTTGGGCCGCACGTCGACGATCTCCAGCGAGTCGAACGCCTTGAGCATGTCGTCGAGCTTGGCGTGGTCCAGTTGCTTGCCGCTGGGAAGGTCTTTCAGCTTCCACTTCTGGCCCTCTTCCGCGGTTGGCTGATAGGTCAGGTGGATAATGTCCCCGCCCACGAACCGCCGCTGTTCGACATCGAGCGAGTAGTCCAGCAGTTTGATATGGTGGATGGCCGCCGTATCGAGCTTCAGCAGGTCCTTGTTGATCCAATCCTTGAAATTGGTCGACAGCTTGCTGACATCCACGCGCGAAACGTACACCCGATCCACGCCCGGCACCACCACGTAGCGCATCTCGGGCGCCTCGGGGAAGGTCTCGCCAATGATGAACTCGGCCAGGGTGTTGTTGCTCTGGTCGGACATGCGGACGAACATGCCCACGCCCGTGTCGCCCGGCTTGGCCTCGCGCGGGTCGAGCACTTTATAGAGTGCCCGATCGGCAAAGCCCGATGGCTGCACCTGTTCTTTGACCAGCCCCACGATACTGGTGGCCGCCTCGGCCAGTTGGTTGGTAAGGTCGGTGGGGTAGTCGTACCGCGAGGGGATGGTCCATTTGCCGTCGGCATCCTTGCGAATTTCGAACTCGCGCCGCTCACCGGTGGCCTCGTCCCACTTGACGATTTCGAGCCGGGCCGCCTCCAGCGGATCGGTGAACCGAGGGAAGAACAACTCGCCCTGGTCGTTGATGGCTTCGTCGGAGAAATCCACCGAATGCGACCGTACCACCACCACGCTGGCAATGATGCATACGGCCGCCAGGCCGACATATACGAGCGTTTTGGTCAGTTCACTCATGGGTTCAGACTCGATCAGTTATGAATCGTGAATCAATTTCGCGGTGTTGAATTTCGCGGTTTCGCAGGGTCAGCGAAGAACGTGCTGCCAATCCCCGCTGACCAGGCAATCCCTCGCTAACGCGTCAGGCTGGGATTTTGGGATTTCTCGCGACGAACGCTTCCCATCGGTCGCTCCTCTCGCACGATGGCGCATCGGACACTGGCAGGTTGGCGAGTTGCCACGGGGTGGCAGGCATCGCCACCGGTAAACCTTGTACGATACGACCTCAATCTCGGAGACGGCGGCTGGACACGCCCAACCGTTCGCGCGACCGGCGATTGACAAACACCACCAGGCCCATCAATAGCGGCAGCACCGGTGGCACCAGCACCAGCCACATCTTGTAGAACGACTTGATGGAGTCGATCTGGGCCTCCAGCTCGCGCTCCAGTTGCTTGACTTCCTGCTCGTTCTCGCGGCGGTACTGTTGGACCAGCTTGTTGCGCCGCATCTCGGCCTGTTGCTGCTTGATCCGCCGGCTCGTGGGATCGGTCACCTGGGCCAATTCGGCACGAACCTGCTCCTGCAAGGCGTCGATCCGCTGATCCAACTCCAGTTGCTTGTCTTCGCGTTTCTGCTTGGCAACGGCCAGGGCGTCTTCCACCCGGCTTTCAATTGCCTCCAGCGTACGGTGCTGCGGCCGCCGCTTGCGGATATCCACAAACAGTTCGTCGCCCACCAGCACGTCCACAATGTTCAGGGCGAATGGCACGTTATCCAGATTCAAAAACACCTCCTGGTCGGGATCATCGCCCCGGGCACGCAGCGCGAAGAACGCGCTGGACAGGCAATCCACGTCGGCCACCAGCACCACGTCGATCTCGGGTGAATCCGCGGCGGCACTGGCCGCTTCGGCAGTCTTGCCGTCGTCCTGATCGCCTTGGTTGTGTTCGTGGTCTTCATGGCCCTCGTGGCCAGGATGATTCACCAACCGCACCTGGTCAGCCAGGCTGCTGCCGCCGTCGGACTGGGCGCCATCGTTGGCACCGGGAAACCGGAACGGATCGCCTGGCTGCTGGGCGTCGTCGGCCGATTTCTCTGATTCCCTTTCAAGCTCAGCCAACGCCTCGGGGTCGAACTTGCCGTGAATCCGGGCGGCCACCACGTACTCGGTCGGCCGTTCGGTGCGCTTGTATTCGATTTCCCGCGCCGGGTTCAAGTCGCGGCGGAACGTCTGCGGATTGAACGAGAACAGATGCTCGGTCTTCAGCGTGCCGGTGTCCGTACCGGTAAACAGCAGCGGCGTATACGTGGGGCCCGTCGATTTGCCGCGGCGCAGATAGCCGGTCCAAGGGAACAAAATCTCCTGCAGTTTCGACGTGATGGCCTGGCTATCGTCAAACGGCTGCTTGGCGCCGGAACCGCGGGCGATAAATACAAACTCCGGATAGAAGTCGATCTTGGGGTGCGGATTGTAGTGCGTCCACAGGATCTCGTCGGCACTGTATTCCACGCCCAGCAGTTTCCACAACTTCTCCAGGTGCTCGGTGCCGCCATCGCGCCCTACTTGCAACATCAGCGGCTGCGGATCCTGGAAAATGGCCGTCGGCACGCCCTGCCGGATGGCGTCGATCACGTGGTCAAGTTCGCTGGGTGAGAGCGTCGAAGGCTGCACGACCAGCAGCGCCGAGTAATACCGCTGGCCATCGGGACCGTTCACCTTGATCGGTTCCTTCGGATCGACTTCCTCCACGCGGTATTGCTTCTCCAGTTCCTGGATCAGCATCTCTTTCTCGGGCCGCTGCGCGGCAAAGTGCGGTGGAATGTCCGGCGGGAACAGTTGCGCCCCGGTCCGCACCACCCCGATGGTCTTGGTCTGCTCGGCATCGCGGCACACCGTGACGACCGAGCGGGCCAATTCGTATTCAATTGGAATCCCGCGGTCGATGAACGGGATCACGTGCTTGTTCAAACCCGAGGTGAACGCCACGGCCATGAACAGTTCGTCCAGCTTCAGTTGGCCGCGGCGCTGGATCCCCACCTGCCTGGGCTCGATGTTGTACAACTGCTGAGCCCGGTCGGCTTCTTCGCTGGCCGGGGGCGTTTCGTTGATGACAATTTCCACGTAAGGGTTGCGGAGCGCTTCGATTTCCCGCAACGTGTTCAGCAGGTTCAGCCGCGTGGTGATGTAGGTTTCAGGCGTGCGGTCTTCCGGGCTGATAAACGCCTCGATCCGCACACGGCGCGGACGCCGCACGGCCACTCTCCCGGTTTCGGGGTTGTAGGCGATTGTCGTATCGCCATCGCCCGAGGGTGGGAGTCCGATGCCTAGCGGCCCCAGAATCTTTTCTTCGAATTCCTCGACCGTTTGCGGCGGACGCTGGTGCTCCTGCCGGTAGGCTGCGAGTGCGTCGTCGATCTTCTTCAGTGTTTCGGCATGCTCCTCCCGGTACTGCTGCGGGAGCGATTCGTGCCGGTAGCCGAGGTTGCTGACAATCTGCTTGGTATTGGGCGAGAGCGAATTGAGGCCCTCGGCGGTGGCGTCGAACCGCAGTGTGACATAGGCCGAGAGCACGATCACGCCCACGCAAATGGCGCCCAACGAGATGGCCCGGGCCACGTAGTGCCCCAGCAGGTTTTGGCCATCGCGGCCCCCCAGCCAGTGCCGGCGGCCGATCAGGATCACGCACAGGTAGAAGCAGAAGGCGGAAATCAGGATGAAGTACATCATGCTCGAGAAGCTGATCACCCCGCTTTGGAAATCGCGGAAGTGCCAGCCGATGCTCAAGCGCTGAATGTGGATCGCGAGCCAATCGGGAAAGATCGTGTTGGCCGCGGCGGCGAACACCAGCGGGGCGTTGAACACGGTCCCCAGCACGAATCCCACGGTCAGGTCGCCGGTGAGGAACGAGGCCACCATGCCGATGGAGATCATCGCCACGCCTACCATCCAGTAACCGAAGTACATGCCGAAGAACAGGCCCAGGTCGGGCGAGCCCAGCACTTCGAGCATCATCAGGTTGCAGGCGGCCGAGTACGCCAGCGAGGCCGTGTAAATAGCCACGGCCGCCAGAAACTTTCCGGCGACCACTTCAACATCGCTGGCGGGAATGGTCAGCAACAGTTCATCGGTGCCTAGCCGCCGCTCCTCGGCCCAAATGCTCATGGTGATGGCCGGGATGAAAATCAGCAGGATGTACGGCAGCCACTTGTTCAATTGATCCAGGTTGGCCAGGTTCGAATTGAAGAACTCGTTCGGCCAGAACGCAGCGATCCCGGTCAACAGCACGAACAGGAACAAGAACACGTAGCCTGTCGGGCTGGTGAAATAGCTGACAAAGTTCCGTTTGAATACGGCTAGCAGCACAGAACTTTTCATGGCGTGTCTTAATCCGATCGAACCGGTTTTGGAATCTGGCGAGGACGCAATGCAGCAGCGGTGGACGGCCAACGGCCCGGGCCGTTACGACGCGGTGCTCAGCTCGTGGAAGCGCTCTTCGAGCGTGGCGTGACCGGCGGCCAATTCAGAAATGGGGCCGTCGAACTTCAGCCGGCCATCGGCAATGAAAATCGCCCGGCTGCACATCGCCTGCACTTCTTGCATGATGTGCGTAGAAAGCAAAATGGTGCGGTCCTTGCCCAACTGGGTGATGGTCCGCCGCACCTCGATAATCTGGTTGGGATCCAGCCCGGCCGTGGGTTCGTCCATGATGAGCACGTCTGGATCGTGAAGCAACGCCTGGGCCATCCCCACTCGCTGCCGGTAACCGCGGGACAACTTGCCGATGGGCTTGCCCAACACTTCCCACAGGTCCAGCAGATCGACGACCTTTTCGATACGGTCCTTGCGCTGGGCTGCCGGCATGCCGCGGGCAGTGGCGAAGAACCGCAGCAGGCCTAGCGGCGTCATGTCGCGATAGAGCGGGCCGTTTTCCGGCAGGTAGCCCAGGTGCGCGCTGCCCTGGATGCGCTGGCCCGCCATGTCGTACCCGGCAATGCGGGCCAGGCCGGCGCTGGGCGCCAGGTAGCCGGTCAGCAGCTTCATGGTGGTGCTTTTGCCGGCGCCGTTGGGGCCGAGGAAGGCGACGACTTCGCCCCGGTAGACCTTGAACGATACGTCGTCAATCGCGGCAAACCGGCCGTAGTACTTGCACAAACCTACGGCCTCGATCATCGGAGTATCGCCGCGGTCGGCCGCCGATCCATTGGACTTTGCCGCCGCGGCCGGAGCATTCTGGTCCGTGGCCGGATCGGAAACGTTCCCTGTCGATTCTGCCTGATGAGCGTTGCTGGTCATGTACCAAACCTCGCAGCCGTTACGATCGTTACTGCTGATTCTCGGAGGAAGGCCGAAATCGTTTGAATTGAAAGGGAAGGCCGCCGCACCACGGCTTCCCCGGCCTCGGCCCATCCCTCAGGTATCTCGTTGTACCGTTAATGAACCTAGCCCGCTTTTCCACGGCCCTAAAGCCCGCGGGGGCCAGATTCACCGCGTGGGCGGAAGCACCCCCAGCGCCTGCCCAATGGCCGCTCCCCAGACAGCCTCCGACGCCCGTCTCCGCAGGCAATCCACCCAAGGCTACGGCCGAGGGATACGTGCAGTGGGCTACTTAGCTGGACGCCGCGACTGGAGCGGCTCAGCCCCCCGGGAAACGCCAATATGCGGTTTCACCCTTTTCGGGGCAACCCGATCCGCCGCAGCAGACCACCATACCGGCAATGTCCACGCGGTCGCGGCAGGTTCCCCTAGCCTCTACGCCTGCCATTTGCCGATGGTTCGCCCGCCGGGGGGCCACCAATCCTCAACTTTTTCCCGAGCGGCGCAAAAATAGGAAGGAAAGTTGCGCACCTTAGGGAGCAATCCTCCCCCGCGGCCGCATCCCCCCATGCTCGCGCCGTGAGCTCCGGCTGAACACCGGTCAGCTTGGTTCGCAATTTGCGCCGTTTATTAAATCTTTGCGTTTTAACGGCTTTGGCAACGCGCCCGGCTCAACACCGCCGCCCGGCGGCCCTGCCCCCCAAGGAAGTCCTGTGCCCTACAGGAAAGGGTACCGCCGCTGGCTTTGTTCCACAAACCTGGTGGGAACATGCCCCGGCAGCGACGCAGCGGGAAATGGCAATGGAGGCCTTTGGCTTAATGGTTGCTTCACGCCGAACGTTTGCAAGCGGCCAGCATCCGCAAGTGCCCGGCCGTATCGGGATGAATGTCCACCTGGCTCCAGCCGTCTTGCTGTTCGGCCAGACGGCGAACGGTGGCGGCAATCATGGGGCTGAGCTCGCAAAACAGCCAACCGCCGGGACGAAGCCGTTCGAGCGATTGTTCCAGCAGCGGACCGATGACATCCGTTCCTTCTGGCCCGGCTTCCAAGGCGCCGTGTGGTTCGTGCTGTCCGACTTCCGGCGGCAACTCGGCCATCTCCGCACTGCGCACGTAAGGCGGATTGCTGACGATGAAGTCGAATTGCGCGCCGGCAGGAACCGCGGCAAACAGATCGCTTTCAATGAAATCGATCCGATCGGCCACCTGGTGCCGCTGGGCGTTCTCTTGGGCCACCGCCAGCGCAGCGGGGCTGATGTCGATCGCCGTCACTTCGGCCCCCGGCAGGTGCCGGGCGGCGCAGACGGCCAGGATTCCGCTGCCTGTTCCCACGTCGGCAATTTGCCAAGGGTGATGGTTGCGCCTGGACCGCGACTGAACCGCTACCTGGCCGGACTCTTCAGCCGATTCGCTGGCTGAGCCTTCGGCCGGTTGTGCCGTTTCAGCCACCGCCGGCCCCGCGTTGGCGGCCAGGGGCGCCTGCCTGGCGTGCTCCTCCTGCGCCCGATCGAGCAGGGCCATCACGAGCATCTCGGTCTCGGGCCGAGGAATCAGCACATCGGGCGTAACCCGAAACGGCAGCGAATAGAACTCCCGGTAGCCGACCAGGTAGGCCACCGGCACTCCTGCCGCGCGCTGCTTGACCAGCCCGCGAAAGGCGGCGCGCACCTCGTCGCCGGGGTCCTCATTGTAAACGGTGTACAGTTCGATCCGGCTGCAACCGCGGGCGTGGGCCAACAGCACTTCCGCATCAATCCGCGGTGAGTCGGCACCGTGTTGCTTGAGGAAATCGGTGGTCCAGGTCAAGAGCCGGCCGACCGTCCATTTTTCTGCTTCTGCCATAGTTCTTCCTGGCTGGCCGGCTGGACAATCCGTTGGAGGCGGGGCGGGGTGTGGCCGCTGCCGCGGCCTGCAGCGTCACTGGATGGCCCCGAAGGCCTCGCGCTGCTTCACGCGGGCGTGTTCCATACAGGCCTCGATCACCGGATCCAGGTTTCCGGCCAGGATGCTGTCTAGTTTGTAAATGGTGAAATTGATGCGGTGATCGGTGACGCGGTTCTCAGGGAAATTATACGTACGAATCCGCTGGCTGCGGTCGCCCGACCCGACCAGGCTCTTGCGTTCTGCCGCCCGCTTGGCGACTTCCTGCTGCTGCCGATGCTCGTAAAGCCGGGCCTTGAGCACGCGGAGCGCCTTGGCGCGGTTCTTGTGCTGGCTCTTTTCGTCCTGGCAGGTCACCACGATGCCGGTTTCCAGGTGGGTGAGGCGGATCGCTGAAGCCGTCTTGTTCACGTGCTGACCGCCCGGCCCGCTGGCGTGGTACACGTCCTCCCGGTAATCGTCGCGGCTGAGGTCCACTTCCACGTCCTCAGGCTCGGGCATCACCGCGACCGTAGCGGCCGAGGTGTGAATGCGGCCCTTGGCCTCGGTCTCGGGCACGCGCTGCACGCGGTGACCGCCGCTTTCGTACTGGAGGGTGCGGAACACGCCTTCGCCTTCGATGCCCAGGATGATTTCCTTGAAGCCGCCCATCTCGGTGGGGTGCATCTCAAGGATTTCGACCTTCCAGCCCTGGTCCTCGGCGTACTTGCGATACATTTCGTAGAGGTCGCGGGCGAAGAGCGCACCTTCATCGCCGCCCACGCCGGCCCGAATTTCCATCACGCAGCGGGTCCGGGTGGCGTCTTCGCCGCCCATCGTCAGATCGAGCAGGTCGTTAAACGCCTCCTCTTGCTGCTTGCGCAGATCGGGAAGTTCTGCCTCGGCCAACTCGGCCATTTCCGGATCGTCGCCCCGGGCCAACTCCAGGGTCTCGGCAATCTGGCGATTGATGTCTTTGAATTCGCGGTACCGCGTCGCCAACTTCGCGATGCCGCCCCGTTCCCGGGCCACGGCAGCCATGCGGCTAGGGTCTGCCGACAACTGCGGATCGAGCAGCGCCTTTTCCAGTTGTTCGTAGCGGGCCAGTGTCTGTTCAAGCATTTCGAGCATAGGCGAACCCTCGGTTCAGCGATCTCTCAGCCGGCAGCGTGCGAGAGCCATGATGGAGCCAAACGGCTGCTTCGCACGCCAAGAGGTACGGCAGCGGCAGGCAAGACTTGTGGGAAGAACGAAAATGCGGAAAAGTCGCCGTGCCCGCCGCTGGTTTGGAGTACGGCAAGTCTGCTGGCCAGTCCGGCACCACCAACAACGCGGTGCGACTGACAGGCGGACCACACGGCAAACACGCTGGCACCGTGCCGACGGCGGCCACAGTGCCTAAAGTGGCCACACTGCCCCTGACGGTCACGTTGAACCCGGCGGGGCGGGCCGACACGCGCAGAGCTAACCTGCCGCCAGGAGCCGACCTGCCGCCAACGGTGCGTCGGCATCGCCGCCGCAGGCGAGGCGTATCCGGGGGGCGAGCCCCACTGCCCGGCCCGGTGACGCTCCGCTCGCGCGCAGCAGCAAGATGGAAGGAAAGACGGGTCGGAATGGAAGGGAGATCGCGCAGCGGAGGTGCCGCCGCTAGGACTCGGCGGGCGTTTCGGCTTCGGTGGCTTCGGCCTTGGCCTTGCCCTTCTTGCCCCGGTTCAGGCTGGCATAGCCGCCGGCAAACTTCTTCTGGAACTTTTCAATCCGGCCGGCCGTATCGACGTATTTCAGCTTGCCCGTGTAGAACGGGTGGCACGCATTGCAAATATCGACCTTTAGTTCGGCAACCGTGCTGCGGGTCTGAAACGAATTGCCGCAACCGCAGGTGACCGTCGTTTCCACGTACTTGGGGTGAATGCCGTCTTTCATGGTCGCTTGTCCGGAAATGTATGTTCGATATGGGCGTGGTATTTGGTTCTGTTTTGAACGGTACGATCTTGAGCTGTGCGCCGCCCAGGTTCACTTGTCGGGCGGTTCCGCACTGCCAGCGTTCTGTTTTTCAGCGGAGTCAGCGGCAGCGATACTCAATCCGTCGGATCGCGGCAGGCAAGAATCCATCAGAATCTCGCGCCGCCCAACGTCTTGGCGTATCGTCTGGGGGGGGTATTGCCGGGGGCAGTCGTCCCCCCCAGGCCGCCCTGCTGAACCCGTTTAGGAGGCTTACCGGCCCACCCCGCTGCGGGGAAGGCGGCGCCCAATCGGGCCGCTTTTTCCAGGATTCCCTATGTCAGGGATGCTGAAACCTTTAAGTGTATCCGGCGCAAAACCGCAGACAAGCCGTGTTTTTGGCGATTGGAGCGAGGGCAGTAAGTCCATGCGGGTCAGGGACAAACGTCCACACAGGCCCGCAGGTTCGGCCATTGCCGGGCGCAAGCCAGCAGTGGAATCGGTCGCAAGCGTTGCCGCCCCCCAACCCACGGCTTGCGCTGACGGAAACGGCCGCGACAGCTTGCCTTGGTTACGGCCGGTGGGACCGCCCCCCGACGTGATTGGCACCCAGCCGCGCACCCAGCCCTAGTCCACCTTCTTGAACAGGTCCAAGAACCGGTCCTCGTATTCCTCGAACACGTTGAGTTGGTCGAGCTTCCGTTTCAGCTCGTACGCCTTGGAGCGATTGGACAGGGCCTGCGCAAACAGTTCCTCGATCCGCCGTTCATCCTCGGGATCGAGGCGGTTTTCGGCTTCGTCGGGAATCACCAGGAATTCGTCTTCGTCTTCCTCGCTTGGGCCCATCGCCCGCTCGACATCGGCCATCAGTTCGCCGATCCGCTCGTCCATGTACGCGACCTGGTCGTGCAGTTCGCCCAGGTCGAGGTCGATCTCGGCCAGGCGAACGAATTTTTCCAGCACGGCCAGCGAGGCCTTGGGGAACGGCAGTTGGGCCAGCATCTGCGGGATTTCGCCCAGCAGGCACGCGCCGCGGATTCCCGCCTCGAGCGCGGCTCCCAGCAGCAGGCCGTTGAGGCCGCCGATATGGCC
The DNA here is from genome assembly GCA_964511065.1 of uncultured Pirellulales bacterium. Lineage (GTDB taxonomy): Bacteria > Planctomycetota > Planctomycetia > Pirellulales > S012-138 > CALBRZ01. The sequence continues at coordinate 54,756 of CAZEEG010000016.1, forward strand.
GTCTTCCAGCGTTTCCAAATCCAGCGACCGCAGCCCTTCGAGCATGCCTTCGTCGGTCGCGGCTCCGAACACCCGCGACGGTTGCTCGGGATGCATGTTGGTTGCCATTGCGGCGAAGGTGAAGATGCGCTCGATTCCCAACTCCTGCGCGTACTCCATCAGTTTTCGGCAGAAGGAGTACTTGCCCAACGGCGGCTGGGCTTCGCCGATGAACACGACAATATCGTGCTGCTCGGCCGGATCGTGCCACACAAAGAAACGGTTGCGCGGCAGGCGGCCCGGCCGGATCAAGCCGTGCTTGACTTCAACGTGTTCGACATCGAACAGTTCTTCGGCCGTCAGTTCCGCCAGGCCGTGCATGCCCAGCTTGGCCATGAGATAATAACCGGCGGTGATGGCTACGTTGCCCATGCCGGGCCACACGGCCACCAGCCACGGCTTGGTGAGTTGCTGTTCCGCCATTTTGTTTTTTCTTTACCTGGTATGCGACGAGTTGAGCCAGGGCAGCTCCCCCCACGGTGTGCAGGGCACGTGCCCCCGGCCTCTGGCTTCCATTGGAATTATCAGCCGCTGCCCCTGGAAGTCCAACCGATGAGCGGTGCCGACGCCGCTGCGATGCCCGCGAAACGAGTTGGATTCACGGCTGGCCGCGCTGTTCCCAGAGGCGCCGTTTCGCGTCCAGCAACCGCGAGGTGTGGGGTTCCTCCGCCGGTGACTCATCGACGCCGCCTTCGGGCGAGGCGCTCGGCACTGTCTCCCCGCCGTGAGGGCCGCTTTGCGTATCGGCTCGCCAGGCGGGATCCGCCGGCATGTTTTCCGGGGCGGTCGATTGCCAGGCCTCGCGCCGCCGTGCCAGATGGTCGGCCACTGCTGCTTTCTGCCGCCGAAGCCGCGCCAGGTGGGTATCGCGGGGATCGGTAACTTGCGCCAGGCGTGTCTGCCGGGATTGGGCCAATCGTTCCAGTGAGCGGCCGAAGCGAACGCGGCGGACAAGCACATCGACCAGGAACAAGCACCCGGTTAGCACGATCAGTTCCATCCAGGCCGGTTCGCGCGATTCAACCGGCTGCAGATCGTCGCGAAACACGTCATTCGCCAGCCAGCCTTCAACCGGATCGGCCATCTCCGCGCCGGAGGCGGCAACCTCCTGGCCGGTTGTTTCGCCTGGGGACGGCGAACCGGCATCGGCCACGATCACCCGCCCGCTCCGCCCGCCGCGCGGCACCAGCGACGACAGTTCGGCCAGGAACCTGCGATTGGTTTCGCGCTCGCGGAACTCAGCCGAGTACGGAACATCCACGCCGTGACGAATGGGCGCAAAGCCGGCGCCTGGCAATACGGTGATGAAGTGAACGCCGGGCGCTTCCACCGGCAACTCGGCCAGGTAACGGCCGGGGGCCATCTGCTCAAAGGTAATCTCGCGTGCCTGGTTCTCGGGGCCCGTCACCATTCCGGCGGCGGGCAACAAATCAAGCGGCCCCTCGTCTGTGGCCCCGGTCAATACCACGCGGAGCTTGCCATCGCGATGCTCGGCGACCACTTGAAACTGGTCCGAAGGCGCAGCGGGCCGCGCGGCCCACCGAACCAGTTGCACAAACACGCGGTCGTACTGGTCCCAGCGGGTCCACTCCTGCGACCAGCGACTGCCGCCGTCGCTGGCAAACACCGCTGCCCGCCCCAGACCATAATTCCACGTGGCCAACAGCGGGCTGCGACTGCCTTGCGGAACCGGCACCTCCCAAGGCACCTCAACCAGAGGGTTATCCTTGGGCGTACTCAGCACCACGCCCGTCAGCGGCGGCAACGGTTCGTCGATGGACACGGCCTCGTGCGATGCCACAGTATCGGGTGCAAAGCCTGCCGGGTCTTCATACACCAGCGGCCGGGCAACTCGGGCCGCCTCCTTCACAAAAATCCGCGGGATCACCTTCGGGTCGCGGACCTCGTAGCTCTTGCCCTGCCCGTGCGAGGCGATCTGCCACAGCAGTTTCACGGCGGCATCGGGCCCCACCGCCACGGTCGAAACAGTAATGCGCGCTGACCGCATGGCTTGCACGAGCCGGGGAAAATCGGCGGGCGGCGTTTGCCCGTCGGTCAGCACGATCATGTGCTTGACCGAAGCGGTGGTGTTCCGCAGGGCCTCGAAACCTTGGACCATGCCGGGATACAGGTCGGTGCCGCCGCCTTCGCCAATTTGGCCAATTCGGCGGATGATGTCCGAGCCATCGCCCCGGGGTTGAATGGGCACGACCCATTGCGGCACCGTGTCGAACGCCACCACGCCCACAAAGTCGTTGGAATTGAGTACGCGGACGGCTTCGCGCGCGGCAGCCTTGCTCATCTGCAATTTTTGGCCGCTCATCGAGCCTGAGCGATCGATCACCAGGACCAGCGCACCTTGTGGCTGGACCTTGAGATTCTTCACCTTAAAGTCCACCGGCATGGCGGCTTCCAGCGGCGTCCCGGCCCAACCGCCGGCGCCCATGGCTGACGGACCGCCCAGCAGGATCAGCCCGGCCCCCAGACGCTGCGTGTTCTGCACCAGCAGTTCGATTTGCCGGTCGCTGAAGTCGGCGAGGTTGTCGGCTTCGTTGCCGCTGATGCGGGGCACGCCGGCCAGGATTACAGCGTCGTAACGCTGCAAATCGGCCAGACTGGTGAATAGCCGGTTGCTTGGCTGAACATCGACGGTCAGCCCGGCCGCCTTGAGCCGCTGGACAAGATGACCGTAGTGATCCGGCTCGCTGTAGTCTTCGATCAACAGCACGCGGGTGGGGCCGGAGAGCGACGTAAAGCCGGTAACGCGGTTATTCTGTGGCACGGCATCGGCCGCTGCATCGGCAGGAATGAACAGAGCCTCGTAGGTGTAGAAGTCCGGTTCGTGCAGCGTATCGGGGAACGTGTATAGCTGCGTACCTGGCCCCACCGTCAGCTCCTCATCCACCAGCACGCGCTGCTGCTCGCCATGCTTGCGCACGATCCGCAGTCTGCCTGGGGCTGCCTGGGGTGGATTCCCGCCCGCGTTGCGCACGACCAGGCGGATATCGAACGGCGCGCCGGACTTGGTCGCCGTCGGAATGGCCAGTCGCATCATGGCCACATCTGGCCCACTGGCGTGGAACAGCGGAATCACATCGATCCCCACGCCGTTTTCCGCCAGGGCCCGGGCCTGCTGGAGCGCATCGCCGCGATTCTCGTTGCCGTCGCTGAGAATGACCACGCGGGCGGCCGAGTCCGGAGGGATCGCCGCCCTGGCCAGACGCATCGCCGCGGCCAGGTCGGTATGGCCGGGGTCGATGGAAACTTCCAACGGGTCGGGAATCTGCAGGTCGGCCGCCAGCGGCGGGATTTCCACCGCCGCATCGGTGCCAAACCCGATCACGCCCGCCTTGTCGCCCCGGGCCGCATTGCGGTGCCGCTGGATCGAACGGTTCACGTACGCGATCGACTGCCGTTGGGCGAGCGGCGAGACACTGAGAGAACGATCGAGCAGATAAAGCACCGTTACCCGGTCGCTGCGCTGCACCCATTGCAACTCGGCCAGCGCGGCCAACAGCAGCAGAACGACCACCGTCCGCAGGCAAAGGCTAAAGAAGCGGCGGCCCCGTTCCAGCCCCGAGAGCGAACGCCGCGATACCCACCACAACCAGGGCACAACCAGCAGGGCCAGCAGCAACCACGGTGCGGCGGTCAATACGGCAGACCCAAGATACATGGCGGCCTGTCCTCCTAACCGGAGTGGCTCCCGCGGATCAAATCGTTGCGCCGGTTCCTCCGGCTTCGGACACGGCTTGTTGCAGCCAGGTCTGGCAGCCGCAGACCGCGCATACGGAACACGGCTCGCAGAGTCGTGGCACCGTGCTTGGGATCATTGGAACTTCGCAGCAGGCAAGTACGGCTCACCAAGTCGGGGTACGTCGAGCTCCTTCAACGTGGCACGAGGGAATGGGTTCCCTCACTCCAGGGCCGTGCATTCATCATAACCGTACATCAGGTTGAAATTCTGTACCGCCGCGCCCGAGGCACCTTTCACGAGGTTGTCTTCGCAACTGATCGTAAGAACCTTCCCACGCACCATGCGTACGGTGATGTCGCAGAAGTTCGTGCCCACGCTGTCCTTGGTCGCCGGCAGGTGGGACACCACGCGCACAAAGGGATGCTCGGCGTAGAACGACCGCAGCGTTTCAAACAATTGTTCCTCGCTCACCTCGCGAGTCGGGGTGGAATAAGTCGTGGTGAGAATCCCGCGGTCCATCGGGACCAAATGCGGTGTGAAGATGATTTCAACCGCCTGCCCTGCCGCGTGGCTGAGAATCTGTTCAATCTCCGGCGTATGCCGATGCCGCCCCACGTTGTAGGCGGAGACGCTTTCGTTGCATTCAGGATAATGCGTGATCAATTTCGGTTGCCGGCCAGCACCCGACACGCCGCTCTTGGAATCGACGATGATGGTCCTGGGTTCAATCCACCCGGCTTTCAGCAAGGGCGCCAGCGCCAGGATGGCCGAGGTAGGGTAGCAGCCCGGGTTGGCAATCAGGCGCGCCTCCCGAATCTGTTCCCGGAACAGTTCGGGCAAACCATACACGGCTTCGGGCAGGTTTGCCGGGTCGCCGTGTTTTTCGCCATACCACTGGGCATACACCTCGGGATCTTTCAGGCGGTAATCGGCACTGAGGTCGATCACGCGAGCCCCGCCATCCAGCAGTTGCGGCACCCACGATGTCGTCACTCCGTGCGGCAGGCAGGCGAACACGCAGTCGGCCCGGGCCGTGACGGCCGCCGGCTCGAGGTTTTCGCAGTTCAGGTCGATCCGCCCCGCCAGCGACGGATGCACCTGGGCGATGTGAGGGCTGCCTTCCTGCCGACTGGTCAGCGCGGTGATTTCCGCCTGGGGATGCCGCAGCAGCAGCTTAATCAGTTCGAGGGCCGAATAGCCGGTGGCTCCCAGGATGGCGACGCGTGTCATGATGTTGCGTGATTCTTGTGCCGAGGTCGTGCGGTTCGCTGCATGAGGGCGGCGGAAACCTTCAGCCGCTGGTGCAATTTGCCCCCCTATTGCACAAACTCTGGGCCGCCTGGCTTCGCCGGAGTTAACAGTATACCGGTAGGGGAAAGGGCGCAGAAGGGCCGGCCGCATTGGGCCTGATCGGTACCCCGCGCGGTGAATTGCCCGCTCTCTTTCGCGCCGGCCCGCCAAAATGCCACCCATTGCGCCGGGAGCAAAGTTGCCTTGCGGCGCCCACCGCCGGACAACCGCAGTGGGGGCGGCCCAACCCTCAACCAGTATCCAGCGGCCCACCACATAGCAGGCGACCATCGATTACTATCCACTGGCCCACTGCATAGCAGGCAACCATCCATCACTATCCATCGGCCCACCGCATAGCAGGCAACCATCTAAAAAACACCCACCGGCAATATGGCCCTCTGTACACCCGGACTGCGGTGCAGCCTCCCAGCGGTGCAGCCTCCCAGCGGCTGATAGCCCTCCCCCTCAGGACAGCCCCCACGCCGCGCTCCGGCTGAGCGCCGAGGGTTACTCGGGGCCTGGACTGCCGCCGGTGCAAGCTGGCGCAGCTCTTGCTGCCATGGCAGCTTGCGCGGCGAAGTGCCTTGACAAGGCAGATTCTTGGCGTTTTTTTGCAAGCCAGGCGGCCTCACCCAAACCACGGCTGTCGGCTAGACTTAAAGAAGGAATTGGCTCGTCGTCCGGCCAGAGTTCCCACTTGAGTGCCGGCCCGTTCTCGGCACAATGGCGAAACGTCTGCCGCGCAAGGGCCTCTCCACCGGTCCGCCCGGCGGGCGACCTTCAACCTCCACCACCCAGCAGCCTGCGACGCGCCTCTTCCTGAAACGACTCCTTTTATGGCCCGCGATATATCGAAGCTCCGCAATATCGGCATCATTGCCCACATCGACGCCGGCAAGACCACCTTGACCGAGCGGATGCTGTACTACTCCGGCACGATTCACCGGATGGGCGATGTCGATAAGGGCACCACCGAAACCGACTTCGACACCGAGGAACGCGAGCGCGGGATCACCATCTACTCGGCCTGCGTCACCTTCCGCTGGAAGGACGTAATGGTGAACCTGATCGACACCCCCGGCCACGTGGATTTCACGGCCGAAGTGGAGCGCAGCCTGCGGGTTTTGGACGGCGGCGTGGTGGTCTTCAGCGCCCGCGAAGGCGTGGAAGCCCAGAGCGAAACCGTCTGGCGACAGGCCGACAAGTACCACGTTCCGCGGGTGGCCTTCATCAACAAGATGGATCGCGACGGTGCCGACTTCTTTGGCACCGTCAAGGAGATTCGCGACCGGCTGGGTGCCACGCCGGTCCCGATCCAGATTCCCGTCGGTGCCGGGCCGCCGCACTTGGAAAACCACTTTCGCGGCGTGATCGACCTGATCGAGATGCAGCAGTTGACCTTCGAGGAAGACGAAAAGAGCTGGAAGGTCATACCCGGGCCAATCGAACCGGAGCTGCAGGAGGATGCCGAACTGTGGCGGGGGCAGATGCTGGAGGAGTTGTACAACTTCAGCGATGAGATGATGAGCCTGGCCCTGGCCGAGGAACCGATCCCAAGCGATCTGATCCGACAGGTGCTGCGCAAAGCCACGGTGACCAACATGGTGGTGCCGGTGCTATGCGGCTCGGCCTTGGACCGGCAGGGCGTGCAGCCTGTGCTGGACGCCGTGCAGTATTACCTGCCCAGCCCCGCCGATTTGCCGCCCATCGTGGGCGTGAACCCCAAGAAGAAGGGCGCCCAGGAAGAACGCCATCCCGACCCCGACGAACCGTTCTGCGGTCTGGTGTTCAAGGTGCTGGCGGAGAAACACGGCGACCTCCACTTTGTCCGGGTTTATTCGGGCTCGCTGAAGAAATCGACGCGCGTTTACAACCCCGGCAAGGACGTACGCGAAAATGCGGCCCAGCTATGGCATATCCAGGCCGATCACCGCCAGCAGGTGGAGAGCGTGGAGGCGGGCGATATCGTGGGGATCATCGGCATGCGACACAGCGTCACCGGTGACACGATCTGCGACCCGCGCCACCCGATCCTGCTGGAAACCATCGACTTCCCGGAAACGGTGATTTCGATGGCGATCGAGCCGGAAACCTCGGCCGACCGCAAGAAACTGGCCGACCGTCTGGAAGCGCTCAAGCGCCAGGACCCCACCTTCCGCGCCACGGAAACCGAGGATGGCCAAACGCTCATCAGCGGAATGGGCGAGTTGCACCTGGAAATCATCAAGAACCGCTTGCTGCGCGACTTCAATCTCAACGTGAAGGTCCACAAACCGCGCGTCAGCTACCGCGAAACCATCGCCCAACCCGCCGAAGTGGTGGGCGAATGCCACCGGCAGATGGGCGGGCAATCGCTGTTTGCCAAGGTTCGGGTGAGGCTCGAACCGGCGGAAGAAGGCGAAACGGCCGGCGCCGCAGGCTCGGCCTACGATGAATTGCCCGAGCATTTTGTCGAGGTGGCCACCGAAGCGCTCCGCGAGCAGCTCCACGGCGGCGGATCGTTGGGCTATCCGCTGATGAACGTGCGGGCAACCGTGCTGGGCGGCGAAGCCCACGAGACAGAATCCAACGACGTAGCGTTCCGCATTGCCGCGGCCGACGGTTTCAACAAGGCCCTGCGCGAAGCCGGCGTGGTACTGCTGGAACCGATCATGAAGCTGGAGATCAGCACGCCGGACGATTTCCTGGGGGATTTTGTCGCCGATCTCCAACAGCGCCGCGCCCAGATCACCAAGACGGAAACCCGAGGCGACCGCACCATCATCACCGCCGAAGCCCCGCTGGAAAACCTGTTTGGCTACTCCGGCACAATGCGGAGCTTGAGCCAAGGCCGCGCGACCAGCACCATGGCCCCGCTCAAATATGGCCCCGCCCCGCAAGAAGTGCTGGAAAAGTTCCTGTAAAGCCAGCCGCAGGTAAGCTGGTTGCCAGCGGGCCACCACTTGGACGGTGTCCGTACCCGGTGGCACGGCCCCTAGTGCCGGTTCCACCGGCCGCGCGGAGCGCAAAGCCATCGGTCGGACCACGCCCGGCCGACTACGACCTCAGGCGCCGTAACTTCTAGCGGCCGTAGTAGTCGTAACCGCCGAAGATATTCGGGCGGCTGTAGCTGCCGTTGCTGTAGGTCTGGCCGCCAAAGATGTTGGGGCGGCTGCTCATGGTCCGGTTGCTACCCGGCATATGGTAATCGTACCCGCCGAAAATGTTCCGCCGGCTGGTCGTGGTGCTGCCGCCGGGAGCGTGATAGTCGTAACCGCCAAAGATGTTGGGACGGCTGGTAACGGTCTGCCCGCCCGGTCGGTAGTAGTCGTAGCCGCCGAAGATATTCGGGCGACTGTAGCTGCCGTCGCTATAAGTTTGGCCGCCAAAGATATTGGGCCGCGACGAGATCGGAGACTGCGCCGCGGCGGTTGCTCCCCAAGTGAGCCCGGCACTCAGCGTCAACGCCAACACGAGCCGTTTCATGGTTAGCCCCTTTCGAACTGTCTGTTTTCTATCTATCGGGGGGGCACCGCCCGCCTCAAGTTGTGCGAGCAGCCCCTGAGTTGTGCCCCCTGTGGGCAAACCTGGCCCCCCCTACCTTGGCAACAGGCATGGTAGACACCGCGGCCTGGAATGGCAAATCAACGGCGCTCCCTGACCCGAATTACGAATTCGCCGAAAGGGTGGGACGTCTCATTCTGAGACACCTGCAAATGTTCAATCACGCAAGGCAGCTTCGCGCGCTATGTTGCGAACTGCGGCATCGTACACTCCGACAAATTCTCGCGGTCCACCACGGGTCGCAGAAAATCCGAATATCCACAAACGATTGATATTCAATGACTTAGAAATCTGAGACCGCCACAAAAGCCGGCACTCGGTCAATTTGGCATGCTGCATGCATTAAGACAGGCCGCCGTGAGCGATACGCGGCGTTGATGGCTTCTTGGGCGATCACGCCCTGGGGGCCGTAAGGCGCTTCCTGCGTTGCTCCAGCACACAACGAGTCGGCCCCAGGGGCCTCTGACGAAACGTATATATGGGATGGGATCCCCCTCGCCGTCCCGTATGGTCACAGTGGCAGTGACACGTCAGAGGCCCCTTTTTGTTTTTTTGGCTGGCGCGGCCGGGCATCCACTGGACCATGCCGGAGTGACACGTCAGAGGCCCCTTTTTGTTTTTTGGTCGGCCTGCTCTCTTATTGGCGAATGCTGCCGCATTGGTTACGCGGCCTCGCCAGCCGCGCTGGAGCATCGACGGCGCCGCGCCCCCCACCTGGCGCACGGAAAACGGCACAGGGCAAGCGCCACCCAGCAAGACATTTCGGGTTCTGCCCTGTTCGCATTTCTGCGGCCTGGGGGGCATGGCCACCCGTTCAACCGCGTTCGGCCAGCCACAAGTCGATGCCGCGGAAGATCATCTCCATGGCGATGGTGCCAATTACCAGGGCCGATACGCGTCCCACCACGTCCACATAGCGGTCAACCAGGGCCGCATTCCGCTTCTTGAGGTGGTCGTGCAGCAGCTTCATCAATAACAACAGCGCGCAACTCACCGTCAGGGCGACAAGGATCGCAGCCATGGCCAACAGGACTGGCAGGCGAGCGCCAGCCAGCACGCTCGCGCTGATGGTGCCCGGCCCGATCATAAACGGCATGGCGATCGACCCGGCCAGGTGTTCCGCCGGTCCGCGCAATGCGGTGATCATCCCGGCACCGGTGAGGATGAACCGCAGCGCGATGAGCAGGAAGATCAGCCCGCCAAAAATCAGAAACGCAGCAAATCGTACCTGGAGCACCTTGGAGAAAATGGCGTCTCCCGCCCAAGCGAAAACGAAAAATACCAGCCCGCTGATAATGAAAGCCCGGACCAGCACCCGCGCGAATACCCGATACTCCAGTTCCTTGATGATATCGAGCAGGTAGATGCTCATCAGGAACGGGTTGAACAGCACCAGCATCAGCACGGCGGATTCGACAAACGCGGCCAGCATGCCGTCCCTTACCTGTCTGCAAGAAGCACGGTGGACGAATCGGGGGCTTGCGCGGCGCGAGCGGGCCGCCTGCCTCCACCTGCGCGCCGCTCACCGCGTGCGACCGGTTAGCCTTCGATGGGCCGCACGCTGCGTTCGGCCAGGAAATCCGGACGAGGCGGCTGGCCGCCAAAGGGTTCCACCACCGGGTTATCCACGCTGTTAAACACCACAAACAGGTTGGTACGCGGGTAAGGGCTCAAATTGCCCACCGACCCATGCATCAGGTTGCAGTCGAAAAACAGGGCCGAGCCGGCAGGGCCCTTGGGGGCCACGATGCCTCCCCGCTCCACCAGCAGTTGCATGGCGTCGCGGCTTGGCACGCCGTATTCCTGCTTCTTCAGCGATTGCTCGAAATGGTTCTCGGGCGTGGCACCCACGCAGCGGACGTACAGCCGATGCGAGCCCGGCACCACCATCAACGGACCGTTGAACTCGTTGTTCTCGGTTAGAGCGATGGACACGCTCACGGCCCGCATCCGGGGCATGCCGTCTTCCACATGCCAGGTTTCAAAGTCGGAATGCCAGAAGAATTCCTTGCCATCGAACGCCGGCTTGTAGTTGATTCGCGACTGGTGGATGTACACGTCGCCACCGAGCATTTGCCGCACCGGCTCGACAATCCGCGGATCGCGGCACACGGCGGCGAAGACCTCATGGTCGCGGTGGATACGAAACACGGAGCGAACCACTCCGCTGCCCGGCTCGCTGATCACGCCCGGCGCTTTGCGGTCGGCGGTAGCGGCCAACTGGTTGGCCTCATGCAACAGCGTTGCGGCTTCGTCGGTGCTGAACAGGCCGGAGGCGAAGTGATAGCCACCAGCGGCGTAGGCATCGACCACCTCGCGCGACCAGGGGCCGGCAGCTTCGCCCCAGATCACCGGGTCACAACGATCGACGGCTTCCCAATGGTCCTCTAGCCGCGACCAGTAAGGGTCGGCAGCCCGATTCGATAGGGTGGCAGCGTTTGCAGTCATGGTGATAGCACGAAGATAGAGTCTCGTGTGTGAGCGTTGGCGAACAACACCAGGATCAAATTCTTAAAGCCACCTTTGGCACGCGCCGTGGAACGGCGCCGAACCAGGTGGCACAGGTTGCAACCGGTCTGGACAGGCCGGCATGAACCAACGGCCCTCGCGGAACAGCAGAGCCGCGACAACCGTTGACGCCTGTTGACGCCCGATAGCGCCGGTTCCACCGGCCGCGTTGCCCACGGGTCGAGCAAACGTGCGGGCGTTTGCCTTGACGTCCGGCAATCTCCGGACCGGCGGGCAGCGCGAGGCCGGTAACCGGCGTGCACGGATCGGGAGAGCCGTGGCACGCCTTAGGCAGCCCTACTACCGGTCGTTGGGAGGCTTACGAGCCGGCTGGTTCCGATTCCAGCAGCGGATAAGCACCGTTGCCGTCGTGCGATTCCGGGCCCACCAGTGGCGGATTGAATACGCAGATCATCCGGAGTTGCGTTTCCGCCACCAGCGTGTGGCGGTCGTGCTGGTCCAGGGCGTAAACCGTGCCCGGCTCCACGGCGTGTTCTTCGCCGGTTTCCAGGTTGACCAGTTTGCCGCGGCCTTCGATGCAGTACACGGCTTCCAGGTGGTTGCGGTAGTGCATCGTGGTGGAGGTGCCGGGGTAAATCAGCGTGTCGTGCAGCGAAAAGCCCATGTTGTCGCCGCGCAGCAGCAATCGGCGACTGGTCCAGGTAGCTGCCGACACCTGGCGGTCGGTGCCGTCCAGGTCCTTAAGATTCCGAACGATCATGGTCCTCTCCCGGTAAGGAATCGACGGCCACCTGCACAGCGCCCAGCACGTTGGCGGCGCACTCTTGCAGAATCTTGAGGCCGTTATTAAGTCCGTCGTCTTCGATGGTCAGTGGCGGCAGCACTTTCAGCACTTCGTCGTTGCGGCCGGCG
>CAZEEG010000017.1:0-64193 GCA_964511065.1 uncultured Pirellulales bacterium
CCCCCCAGGTGCCCGCGCCAACGAGTTCTCAGGGCAAGCACCAGGGCCATTAGAACCGGAGGCACCCATGGGACCATGGAAGCGCATCCCGGCAGCCAGGTGAAGGCCCAAGAGGCGATGGCTGGTCAGTCGAGCCAGTCTTTGTCCTCGAGCCGCTCCGGGACATACACCTCGGTGACGTAGCTGATGTCTTTGCTGATAAGTGATTCGACCTCAAGCTTGAAGTCGTTCTCAAGCATCTTCTGAATCTCGCGCTGCCATGGCTTCTTGCTGGCGAACCAAGGATACCGGGCAATCTGCTTGGCCCGCTTGATGTCCGAGGGCGTAAGGTTGATCTTTACGCTGTCGGAAAGTTCGCACCGATCGAAGTCGATGCTCCGCAGCCCGATGTAGCGCGCGTCGGGAATTGCCATGCGGCGGCTTTCAAACGCGAGGTTGATCGAACCCTGCTTCAGCACGCTGTAGATGTAGTACCCCCACGGATCGTTATCGAGCAGGCAGTAGACCGGCAGCTTCAATTCATTATGTAGGCGGTACAGCAGTCGCCGCACCCCCCGGGGTGGCTGGCCGTTACCGTGCGTGAGGATGCAGCGGTGCTTGCGCCAGAACTTATCCTCGTTGAACCGACGCCAGACCGTGTCTTTTTCGACATGGAGGATGAAATCGGCGTCGTGTTCCTTGAACTGGATGACCTCTGGTTCAACGATGGACGGAATGCTGTACCCGCCCGATCCCAGGCGCGTGCAGTCGATCTCGTCGCCACTGTCCACCAGCACAATATTGCCGACCATCGTGCCGCGATTGGAGGCGAACACGTGCAGCTCTTCGCGGAGCGCATCCAGTGTTACTTCCAGGTCTTCGATTACCGGATCGCACTCGGCCTGGTCGTCGAAGGTTTCTTCCTTAGTGCCTTCGATCGTGTGCTTGAGCAGGTAGAACAGACCACGGATGCTGGTGGTCTTGCCCTCGCTGATGAGCTGCTTGCAGCCGCTGGCCACCAGCAGGGTTTGCATGTAGCTCTTGGCCTGCGACAGGTTGAACAACTGCCGTTTGTTCTTGTTCTTGCCCATCTCGATGATACGCTTCTGCTTGTTGTAGCGCACATTGGAGAGGGCCCGGGTGGGAACCTCGATGAACGGTTCGCGCTGCTTCTCGGCGAAGCGGGTAACGTCGTTCGCCAGATCCACCAGGTCGCCCAGTGTCTTGCGGTCCCGTGGCGTCAGCTCGACGGGCTGTTTTTCCTCGGTCGCCGCCACTTGGCGAGTGGGTTTCTTCTTGGCCATTTTCCTAAAGCACCTGGTTGGTGAGGTGGACTGGATCCGTTGCCGGGGGCTACCGGAGAATTGCCGGGCAATGGGGGCACTCCCCGCTGGCTTCCGGCAATACGGCCCTAACGTATCGGCTTGGTGAATGTTCCGTGAGGACAGGGGGCTGTTGTAAGTCTGGCGATTGTCCCAGGTGCAAGCAAGGTCGGAAAGGGGGCGCGGAACGGTCAGGCAAGGTTTGAGGCCGCCGATGGGATGGCCATTGAGTATTCGGCGCATACCCACCGTTTGCCGTGCCCCCCCCCAATAAGGCCGGTGCCTGCGATCCTACCGGTGTTATGAACGGTAACTCATCAGAAAACATTGACTTGAATGCAGCCGGCCCGGTAACCTAACGACCGATCAAAGAAACTTCATGTGAAGCTCAATCCGTCGGTGCGATGGCCGTATGGATGGATGGCAGCCCACAGTCGATTGGCCAAGTGGCAATGAATTAGCCAAGACTTGGCAACGACTTGGCTAGGTGTGCTTCGCACGAAAACCATATGCGTCCGCCGCACGATCCGACCGCAGCAATCGTAACTTAACGCTGCGCCGAGGTGGTGCGGTTTGCGACTTTCCCGCCACCGGTATCCTCCCTGCCGATTCGACGCCATGATCGACGCCACTTCTGCGCTGGTTCGCTGGACATTTCGCCTGACGGCTTGGGCCGTGTTGCTTGCTCCAGCATGGGCCGGCGAAGAATCTCCCGCCGGTGGGCAGGCGGCCGAGTCGGCCCCTCAGCAGGCCGGTAAGCCCCCGGTGTTCGAGCAGCACGTGCTTCCCATCTTCCAGAAGCATTGCATCCGCTGTCACAACGAAACGACCAGCAAGGCCGAGCTGGATTTGACGTCTGCCCAGGGCGTCTTTCAGGGCGGTGAGTCGGGCTCGACGGTGGTTCCCGGTTCACTGGAGGAAAGCCTGCTGTATGACATGGTTCACGAAGGCTACATGCCGCCCGAGGAAGATAAGACGCTCTCTGCGGCAGAAGTCGCCACGATTCGCGACTGGATCAAGAGCGGGGCTCGGCTGGAAGCAGGCTCGCCCGAGGAACTCATCGCCGCGGGCGAAGTCAGCAATCACGACATTGAACCGCTGCTGCTGTTGCGCTGCGCGGTCTGCCATGGGCTGCGGACGCAGGAAGCCGGGCTCGATGTCCGCACCAAGCAGTCGTTGCTCAAGGGCGGGAAGTCCGGTCCGGCCATTGTGCTGGGCAAGCCGGAAGAAAGCCTGCTGTTGAAGAAAATTCACTCCGGCGAGATGCCGCCGCGCAAGCGGTTGATCGAGGCCGGCGTGTTTCCGCTCTCGGAAAGCGAGATCGAACTGCTCACGCGGTGGATCGAGTTGAAGGCCCCGGAAGTACACATCGAGCCAGATGTCGCCACCGCCGAGCCTGATCCGCTGGTGACCGATGAGGATCGGCAGTTCTGGTCGTTTCAGCCGCCACGGCGTCCGCCCGTGCCGAAGGTATCGGCGGTGCAACAGGTGAGTAACCCGATTGATGCGTTTCTGCTCGAAAAGCTTGAACAGCGGGGGCTCAGCTTTGCTCCGCCCGCTGAGAAGCTCACGCTGCTGCGCCGGGCCAGTTTCAACCTGACCGGGCTTCCGCCCTCGCCCGAGGATGTGGAGTCTTTCCTGGCTGATACCGCGCCGGGAGCCTACGAGCGAATGATCGAGCGGTACCTCGCTTCGCCGCGGTATGGCGAGCGGTGGGGCCGGCACTGGCTCGATGCCGCGGGGTACGCCGATTCGGAAGGCAAACGCAGCGCCGATCCGCTGCGGCCCAATGCCTACAAGTACCGCGATTATGTCATTCGCGCATTGAACGACGACAAACCGTACGACCGTTTCCTGCTCGAACAGATCGCCGGCGACGAATTGGAGGACGTGGAAAACGCGGAAACGATCACTCAGGAAATGGTGGATAACCTGGTTGCGACCGGGTTCCTCCGCATGGCACCCGACGGTACCGGTTCCGACGTCGTCAATCGTGTTCCAGAGCGATTGGAGGTGGTCGCCGACGAGATCGACATCTTCAGCACCACGGTGTTGGGATTGACCATCAAGTGCGCCCGCTGCCACTCGCACAAGTACGATCCCATCCCGCAGCGCGATTACTACCGTCTCGCAGCCGTGTTCAAGGGGGCGTTCGACGAACACGACTGGCTGAAGCCAGCCTCCGTGCCCGGTCAAACCGCGGGCAAGCGGGCGGGCCGGACCTTGGCCATCGGTACGCCGCAGCAGTGGGCCGAAATGGAGGCCGACAATCGCAAGATCGACGAGGAGATTGCAACCGAGCGGCAGCGGTTGGAAGACCTGGCCCAGCGTCTCAAGGAAGAACGAAACCTGGACGACAAGGAAGTCCAAAAGCAGGCCGAATACGTCAACATGAAACGCACCGTGGATGGCCGCATCCGTTCGCTCGAATCGCAGCGGCAGGCTGCGCCACAGATTCGGGCCCTTTGGGACCGCGGGCAGCCATCGCCGACTTATGTGTACCGTCGCGGCGATTATCTCCAGATTGGCCGACTGGTGGGGCCCGGGGTGCCTTCGGTTCTGACCGATGGCAAGACGCCGTTTGAAGTGACACCGCCTTGGCCGGGGGCCGAAAAAACGGGCCGCCGATTGGCACTTGCCCGGTGGCTGATCCGGCCCGACCACCCGCTGACCACCCGCGTGATGGTCAACCGCATTTGGCACCATCACTTTGGGCGAGGAATCGTGGCCAGCGTGGGGAACTTTGGCAAGTTGGGAACGCCGCCCACCCACCCCGAACTGCTCGATTGGCTAGCCACGGAATTCGTGGCCCGGGGCTGGAGTATCAAAGAGATGCACCGGCTAATCATGACCAGCACGGCATATCGGCAATCATCGATGGTGAACGAAGCGCTGCTGGCAGCCGATCCGAATAACGAACTGGTGTCGCGGATGCCGCTTCGCCGCCTCGATGCCGAGGAACTGAATGATTCGCTGCTGGCGGTGTCGGGCCGCTTATCGCTGAACATGTACGGCCGGCCCGACCCGGTAGACGTTCGGCCCGATGGGCTGGTCACGCCGCGACCTACAGACGGCCTTTGGCGGCGCAGTGTTTATGTGCTGCATCGCCGGAAGGAAATTCCCACCGTTCTGGAAACCTTCGACCAACCGCAGATGAACCCTCACTGCGTCGGCCGGGTCACCTCGACGGTAGCCCAGCAGGCGCTCTACCTGATGAACAACGGCATGGTGCGCGGGCTCAGTCAGGCGTTCGCCGAGCGTGTGGCTGCCGAGGCCGGGAATCTCACGGCCCAAGTCGAGCGTGCCATTCTGCTGGCCTATGGGCGGCCTGCCAGCAGCCATGAACGGCAACAAGGCGTGGAAGCCTTGGAAGAACTGGCGGCTGCCTGGAGCGACCATCTGCGTTCGGCCGGTCAGGACGTGGCCGAGGCACCGCAACAGGCGCTGGCCAGTTATTGCCACATGCTGCTGAATTCCGCCGAGTTCTTGTATGTGGATTGAACCGTAAACGCTGGGCCGCAACTTCAGCTTCCATACGTAGCGCGACTTCCGACACGACAGCACCCGACATGAAACGCTATTCCAACTCCGATCACCCGTCCCATTCTTTGCAGGACTGCACGCGCCGCGGCTTTTTTCACCGCATGGCCCAAGGCATGCATGGTGCCGCGTTGGCTTACGTGTTTGGCCAAGACCTGCTGCGATCCGGGGTGGCGCTGGCCGAGCAGGCACATGCTCGGGCGTCGGGTGCGCGCCGCGTTTACGACCTGAAGCCGCGGCGGCCGCATTTTGAGCCCAAGGCCAAGGCGGTGATTCACCTGTTTATGAACGGCGGGCCCAGCCAGGTTGACACGTTCGATCCTAAGCCGATGCTCGCTAAGCACCACGGCAAGCCGTACTTTCACGAGATTGCGGCCGACGTGTCCTCGCCGCAGTCGGCCGGGGGACTGATGCGGAGCCCCTACCAGTTCAAGCAGTACGGTCAATGCGGAACCTGGGTTTCCGAGGCACTACCGCATATCGCCCAGCACGTAGACGACATTGCGGTCATCCGCTCGATGTTCAACTCGCACCCCAATCACGAGCCTGCGCTCTACAAGATTCATTCCGGCCAGTTGCTGCCGGGACTGCCTTCGCTGGGATCGTGGGTTGTGTATGGATTGGGCAGCGAAAACCAGAATCTGCCGGCGTACGTGGTGCTGGATGATCCGCTGGGGCTGCCCGTCAACGGCGTGCAAAATTGGCAGTCGGGCTACCTGCCGCCGGTTTACCAGGGAACCCGGTTGCGTTCGACCGGATCGCCGATTTTGAACCTGCGGCCGGAAACCGACGACCCGCCCGAGGTCGTCCGCTTGCAGCGGCAATTGCTGCGGCAGATGGACGAAGCCCACCGCGGCCAGCGGCCGGGCATGTTGCAATTAGACGCCCGAATCGCCAGCTACGAGCTCGCTGCGCGCATGCAACTGGAAGCCACCGACGCCTTGGACCTGACCCAGGAATCCCAGGCCACCTTAGATGCCTACGGGGTGGGCAAACAACCCACCGATTCGTACGCGAGGCGCTGCCTGATGGCGCGGCGGCTTGTGGAGCGGGGCGTGCGGTTTGTGCAACTGTACATCAACGCGCAGATTTGGGATAATCACAACCGTCTGGAATCGTCGCTCAAATCAGCGGCCGACCGCACGGATCAACCCACCGCGGCGCTCCTGGCCGACCTCAAACAGCGAGGTCTGCTGGACGATACGCTGGTGATCTGGGGCGGCGAGTTTGGCCGTCTGCCAATCGCGCAATTGACCAGCAACGGCGACCTCGCCCAAGCCGGACGCGACCACGGCCCCGCCGGATTTAGCCTGTGGATGGCCGGCGGCGGTGTCAAAGGCGGCGTCGTCTACGGCAACACCGACGAGATCGGATATAAGGCTGTTGAAAACCCCGTCAGCGTGGCCGACTGGCATGCTACGATCCTCCACCTGTTGGGCATGGATTATCGCGAGTTGTCGTTCCTGCGCAACGGCCTGGAAGACCGTCTCACCGGCACGCAGGAAGCCCGAGTTGTAAAGGAAATTCTGGTTTGAGCCTCGCCGCACGGTTCCCCGGTCGCGCCGATCGTTGGCAACTGCGAACCAGAACGTTGGAATTGGGCACGATGCCGCTGGTGATGGGCATCGTGAACGTGACGCCCGACAGTTTCTCGGACGGAGGCCGCTTCCTGGACCACCAGGCGGCCTTCGCCCACGCCCGGCGATTAGTCGAAGAAGGCGCCGACCTGCTCGATATTGGCGGCGAAAGCACACGCCCTTATTCCGCGCCGGTGCCCGTCGATGAAGAAATCCGACGGGTACTGCCGGTGGTGGAGTTTGCAACCCGAGAACTGTCGGTGCCGGTTTCGATTGATACCTCGAAATCGGCGGTTGCCGCCGCGGCGCTGGAAGCGGGCGCCGAGATCATCAACGATGTGTCCGCCCTGACCGCCGATCCGGCGATGGTTCCGGTGGCGGTCCGGGCAGGTGCCGGCGTCTGCGCGATGCACATGCAGGGAACGCCGCAAACCATGCAGGACGCTCCCCAGTACGGCGACGTGGTGACGGAGATCCACCAATACCTGCAATTGCGCCGCGATACGCTACAGTCTGCGGGAATTGCCCTGGAGAGGATCGCGCTCGACCCTGGCATTGGCTTCGGCAAAACCCATCAACACAATTTGACGCTTCTGGCGAGCAGCTACCGCTTTCACGACCTGGGCTGCCCGCTGCTGCTGGGGGCAAGTCGTAAAGGATTCATTGGCAAGGTGTTGCGGCGTTTCTCCTTGGGGGACGACGAGGCCGGCCGCGCCTCCGGCACCATTGGTACGGTCCTGGCGTTGGCGGCACAGGGCGTACAAGTTCTGCGGGTGCATGATGTTGCGGCCGTCAAACAGGCGTTGGCCCTGTTCGCTGCCTGCGGCGGCATCGACGGCAATCCGCTCAAGCTCGATCCCTAAGCTTGCCGATATGGAATCAAACTGTCTCCGGAATTGGCTCGCCGGCAGTCCTGTATGACCGGCACAAAAATCACCCTCTCCGGGGGCTTTTCTTTCCTGCGAGAAGTAGCTACATTTCTCACAGAGTGAAGGGGCGAAAGGCAGCAGTGCAAAAGGTTTACAACGTTCCTCTTGCACGCTGTGCCTGC
Organism: uncultured Pirellulales bacterium; assembly: GCA_964511065.1. Taxonomy (GTDB): domain Bacteria; phylum Planctomycetota; class Planctomycetia; order Pirellulales; family S012-138; genus CALBRZ01. The sequence goes on from CAZEEG010000017.1 coordinate 7,470, forward strand.
CGTCCTATAATACCCCTCTCACCTATCACTGGCATGCGGGTGTAGCTCAGTTGGTAGAGCACAACGTTGCCAACGTTGTTGTCGTGGGTTCGAATCCCATCACCCGCTCTTGATCACTCCCCGTGGTCCCACTGTTGGCCCGGGGAGTTTGGCTATCAGGAATGTAGCAGAAAGCAGATTCATGGCCTCGGACGAATCGCCCACCCCCGGCTCTGCAGACACTTCCACGGCCGTTGAGCAAGACGAAACGAAGCGGCTGGATCTGAAGGTGGAAATCGAGTCTCGCGGTGCCTGCGAACGGCATGTCACCGTCACGGTGCCGCGCGAGGAGATCGATCGCTACTTCGACGAGGCGTTCAGCGAAATGATGCCGACGGCCCAGATTCCCGGCTTTCGGGCTGGGCGGGCTCCGCGGAAGCTGGTCGAAAGCCGCTTTCGCAAGGAAGTGGCCGATCAGGTGAAAGGTTCGCTGCTGGTTGACAGTATCGGGCAAGTCACCGAGGAACACAATCTGGCAGCCATTAGCGAGCCGGACTTGGACGTTGAGGCCATCGAGGTTCCCGAAGAAGGGGCGATGACCTTCGAGTTCGATATCGAGGTTCGCCCTGAATTCGATCTGCCGCAGTGGAAAGGTCTTACGGTCGAGCGGCCTGGCCGCGAAATCTCCGATGCTGATGTCGATAGCCGCCTTAGAGAGGTGCTTGAGCCGCTGGGGCGGACTGTTCCGCACGACGGACCGGCCGAACTCGGCGACATGGTCGCGGTCGATATCGAGTTCTACCGCGGCGATGAGCTGCTGAGCACGGTTGAAGAAGAGTTGCTGACCGTCCGCGAGCGTCTCGTGCTGGTGGACGGTACCATTGACAATTTCGGCGAACTGCTGGCGGGTGTCAAAGCCGGCGAGCAGCGCGAAACGACGTTCAAGCTCTCGGACGATGCTCCCAATAAGGAGCTGCAGGGCCAGGAGGTGCGCGCCGTCTTTAAGGTGCTGGAAGTCAAGCGGTTAGAGCTGCCTGAACTTTCGCCTGAGGTGCTGCAGAATCTCGGGGATTTCGAAGATGAGGAGCAGCTTCGCGAGGCGGTTCGCAGCGACCTGACCCGCCGCATCGAGTACGAACAGCACCGCCGGGCACGCGAGCAGGTGATCGCCGCTCTGACCGAGTCGGCCAACTGGGAGTTGCCCGCGGAAATGCTTCGTCGGCAGGCTCAGCGCGAGCTTGAGCGGCAAGTGCTGGAGTTGCGGCGGAGTGGATTTAGCGAAGAGCAGGTTCGCACGCACATCAATATTCTCCGGCAGAACAGTCGTTCGGCAACGGCCAAGGCCCTTCGAGAGCACTTCATCTTGGAGCGGATCGCCGAAGAAGAGAACGTCGAGGCCGACCAGAAGGACTACGATCTCGAAATTCTGCTGATCGCCAGCCAGTTGCGCGAGTCGCCTCGCCGGGTTCGGGCACGCTTGGAGAAGTCCGGGCAGATGGATGCCCTGCGCAATCAGATCATCGAGCGCAAGGTGATCGATCTGATTCTGGCAAACGCCAATTTTGTCGATGTGCCCTTTGAGATGCCCGATCGCACGGAAACGGCCATCGATCATGCCGTAGGCGGCGAGGCGTCTGAAGATGACTCGGCCGGGGAAGCAAGCGGCGAAGAGGGCGGCGGCGAAAGCAGCGATTCCTCTGCTGGCTAAATCGATTCTTTTGGACGGTGCCAGTGCTTCTGCCAGGAGTCGTCTGGCCTCAAAGGGCGAAGCATCCTAGAATTCCCCGTCCCCGTTTCCGGCTGGTCCGATTCGGATCTCAATTCCCGTGGCGTTGTTGGCGCTGGTGGGAAGGGAGGCGCTCCCGTTGCCTTGTCCTGTGGTGCCGGCAATACCGGGGCCACAATGCATCACGGTGCATCGTGCATCACAATGCATGCTGTGCCCGGCAAAGGTTTCGGGGGACGGAGACTGCCAAGCAGGCACCCGGGGTGTTGGCGACGTTGAGCATCGCATAAGCGTTGAACATCGTAGCTCGTTCTGCCGCACAGGTGGACCAAACTGCGTGGCTGTCTGGCTGCCGTGGGTGACCAAGTGCTAGGATGCAATAATGGCCGTTAAAGGTGTTGTCCGTGGAGTCCGTTCAGTCCGCCGAGGGCGCAAATAGGTTAAGGCGGTTTGAGGGGGGGCAGGAACACTCAAGCGGCCCAGGCGGGAGGTCTGAGACGGCAAGTTGCGAAAGCAGCATAGATAAGAAAAGCCGAAATCCATAAGATACGGTGCCGGTGGTGGGGGTGGCGGTTCGCGAGGCGCGAGGGACCGGTTTCCCCGGCACTGCGAACCAGGGCGGCCAGGGTGAGCATCTCCCCGGAGGCCATTGAACACATTTGTTGACAAGGTGCGACAGCACTTGCAAAAAGGTTTGCGAACATGAGTGATTTCCCGCCGGTTTTCGACCCCATGCTGGCATACCGTGATTACCAGCGGCAGCGGCCCATGACCCTGGCCGACCTGCTGTTGGAGAACCGGATTATCTTCTTGCAGGGGCCGATTTACGACGCCAGCGCCAACAGCATTGTGATGCAGCTCTTGTACTTGCAGAGCGAGAACCGGCGCAAGGACGTCCATTTTTACATCAACTCGCCCGGTGGCAGTGTGACCGCGACGCTGGCCATCTACGACACGATGCAAATGCTTTCCTGCCCGGTAGCGACGTACTGTGTCGGTCTGGCGGCCAGCGGCGGTGCGGTGCTGCTTGCCGGCGGTGCCAAGGGCAAGCGGTTTGCTTTGCCCCACTCCAAGATCATGATTCACCAGCCTTACGGTCAGGTGGGCGGGCAAGTGTCCGACATCGAGATTCAGGCCATGGAGATCATCAAGGAGCGGCAGCGGCTCAACGAGATTCTGGCCAACCACACCGGTCAGGAGATTGAGCGCATTGCCAAGGACACCGACCGCGATTTCTACATGAACGCGGTGGAGGGCAAGGAGTACGGCATCGTCGATGACGTTCTGCAGAAGCAATCCGACGCCGACGAGGCGACGTCGTCGTAAACGCACCCCGCCCCTAAAGCCGCTGGCGACCGTTCGTTCAGCGGCAATTGGGTGGCGACCCCAACGGATTCATATTCCCACAAGCTCGAAAATACCGTAACCATTCGCGCAGCCGGCGACCCGCCTGGTTGGCTACCTTGCCGCCGGGGAGACTTGCCGCACGGGGCCTGCAATCGCGTGCTCGCTGCCGACGGAGCAAGACAACCATGCCACTGATTCCATACGTTGTTGAAAAGAGCGGCCGTGAAGAGCGGGCGATGGATATCTACAGCCGCCTGCTGTCCGACCGTATTGTGTTCTTGGGAACGGCCATCAACGACGAGGTCGCCAACCTGGTGGTGGCCCAGTTGTTGTTTCTCCAATCGGAAGATCCCAAGGCCGACGTCCACCTTTACATCAATTCGCCCGGCGGTAGTGTCACCGCTGGCATGGCCATTTACGACACCATGCAGTTCATCAACTGCGACGTGGCCACGTATTGCATCGGCCAGTGTGCCAGCATGGGGGCCTTGCTGCTGACGGCCGGCGCCGCCGGCAAGCGGTTTGCGCTGCCCAACTCGCGGATCATGATCCACCAGCCGCTGGCCGGCATGGAAGGTACGGCCCACGAGATCGAGATTCACGTCAAGGAGTTGCGCAAGATCAAGGAGCGGCTCAACCGCATCCTGATCAAGCATACCGGCCACCCGCTGGAGAAGATCGAACAGGATACCGATCGCGATAACTTCATGTCGGCCGAGGAAGCCCAGGCCTATGGCCTGATCGACCAGGTAATCGAGCACATGCCCAGCAAGTAAGCCGTCAGCGCGTTTGCCGGAATGGCGCTTCCAAAGCCAGCATAGCCGATCCATGCGGCTTAGAAGATTGAGCGGTAAACGCCTTGGCGGTGGACCCGGCGTGGGAGGTTGCCATCCCTCTGCCGAGCCGGCCTCTGCGGCCCGCGCCGCGGTAACAGGGCACAAGTCCAACTCACTCGTCTCGCCATCCCGCAAGCGCGACGGACAACCATACAACCGATGATTCCAGGCACCGGTCGGAGGGGGGATGAAGCCGCCTCCCGTTGTGCCGTGTTACCCGTCGGACACTTCCCGCAGTGGAGCGCACGCTCTGCTGGGTTTGCTTGCGTGAGAAGAACAGGATGTTCTGTCAATCAACCAAGCCGTTGGTGCTCGTCATCGCCACCCTGTTGGCGTTGACGGGGTGCCGCAATCGCGGCGTAAACACCGAGCCGCTGGAACTGGAGAACTTCGCCCTCAACGAGAAGATTCTCCAGTTGGAAATTGAGTTGGCGAACACGCACGCGCAAATGGAGCGTGAGCGGCTCAAGGCAAAAGACGACAACCAGGACGATTCTTCGCGTTCCGACCGTCGGTCGGAAGGCCGTGACGAACAGCCGGAACTGCCCGATATTGAGCTGGGCGACCCCGTCCAGCCCAACGGCCAGGATCAACAGCCGCGCCCGGCACCCAAGTTCGAATCGCGCCGCCGTTCCACGGGCCACACCGTGGCGCAGCCCGTTTCCACTTCACCGCCCGAGGTCGCATACGTCACGCTGAATGCCAACGAAACGGCTGCCTTTGCCGGCGGCGAAGGCGACGGCCTGGTGGTCGTGCTCGAACCGCGCGAAGCGTCGGGCAAGCTGGTGCGGGCGGCCGGGCAGATTGCCATTGCGGTGTGGGACCAGGAGTTGCTCGACTTGCATCGCGGCAACCGGGCCCGCCAGTCGGAAGCCCAAATGGGCGTCTGGACTTTCACCACCAGCGAAGTTCAAGGGCACCTGGATCAATCGAGTGATGGGCGGATTCGCATCGAGCTTCCCTGGCCGCATCGGCCGCCGGATCACGGCCGCATTCGCGTGTACGTCCGCTACGTGACGCATCGCGGCAAGGAACTCCGCGCGGAACTGCCGCTCGTGGTCGAACGGTCTGGTGAGGTGGCGAGAACCGAGTCGAAAGAACGGCCGGCAGAGGAATTGCCAACGCCGCCACCCACGGTGCGCGACGCACGCGAACATGCGTTGCCGCTGACGTCCCCAGGTGCCGACGAATCTCGGCCCACCGATCCAAGTGCTGCCCCCATGGAGGCAGGCAGCGGCTCTGGCAGCCCGGAGCAAGTTCGCGACCCGCGCGAATCACGGCGGCCACGCTGGAGTCCGCACCGGTAGGTACAAAACACCACGGGTGCTCGATTCGTGGCGAAGTACGCGGCAGCTTGTTCCAAGGGCCGCAGTCTGGACCGCGCGGTTTGCCTAATCGGCCCGGTTGACAGGAACACCGCCGCCGCGCTACGATTTCCAAGCACATCGGCCAGCAGCCGCTTACACTATCATCCCGGTTTGTCAGCGAGGGCGTTTCGCCTTGAGCAAGATCGCATTTTTGTTTCCGGGCCAGGGCGCCCAGTCGGTGGGCATGGGCAAAGTCCTGGTCGAGAAGTCGCAGGCTGCGGCGCGTCTGTACCAGCAAGCCTCGGAGATTCTCGGCTACGACCTGGCGAAGCTGTGCTTTGAAGGGCCGGCCGAGCAACTCGATGCGACCGAATACAGCCAGCCCGCGCTGTTTGTCACCAGTTTAGCCGCCCTGGAAGTGTTGCGCGAGGAATCACCCGACGTGGTGCTTTCGTGCCAGGCCGCGGCCGGCTTGAGCCTGGGCGAATACACGGCGATGACCTTCGCCGGCGTGCTGGAGTTTGAAGACGGATTGCGGCTGGTACAGCGCCGCGGCGAAGCCATGCAGGCCGCTTCCGATGCTACCCCCAGCGGGATGGTCAGCATCCTGGGGCTGGAGCGGGTGCAGGTCGAAGCGCTCTGCGAGCAGGCCCGCGATGGTGAACTGCTTCAGGTGGCCAACCTGCTGTGCCCTGGCAATATTGTCGTCTCGGGCACCTTGGCTGCGTGCGAACGGGTGGCAGAGCTGGCCGAAAAGAACGAGGCCCGGGCCGTCCCCCTGGCGGTGGCCGGCGCGTTTCACACGCCGATCATGCATCCGGCCGATGAACGCCTGGCCGAGGTGCTGGCGGATGTTCCGCTGCGCAAGCCCAACATTCCGGTCGTTTCCAATGTGGACGCCCAACCGCACGACGATCCGGAAGAGATCCGCGAGCTTCTCATCAAGCAGGTGGTGCAGCCCGTTCGGTGGGAGGATTCGATGCGATATCTGCTCGCCGAAGGGTGCGACGAATTCTATGAAGTCGGTCCTGGCCGTGTGCTGCGGGGACTGCTGCGCCGCGTCGACCGCAAGATCGCCTGCCAGTCGGTGGAATGCTGAGCGGTTGTGCATGGCCATCGCGGCACGCAATCATCGCCAGCAGTGACCTGCCGCTAGCGCAGTCAATGGTGGCGACAGCTACGGTTCCAAGGTAGCATACCGCAATAGGTTGCGGTGGCTTGCGCGCCGAAAACGGCTGTTGTGCGGCCAGTCGCCCATCCGGCCGCGAAAACCGAGGCCGGATCGACTCATTTCGGTAGGCGAACCCCCGCAAGACCGGCCGATCATTACTGTTGAGGCGACAAATCGCCTGATGCGCAGGGCGTACGCCCACCTCCACCGCTCGGAAGGACGGCTTCAATTGCCCGGTGGTTGCATGCAGGCACACTCCAATTTGTTTGTGGCGACATGAATATGAGCGACGAACTGATTCCCCCGCGCGTCTTTCTGCGAAATTGCCGCAGGAACCGTAAGTCGCCCAAAATGGCCGATTCGATGGGCGAGGAACTCACCGGGGGCGATGTGTTACTGCGCACGTTTATTTTGCGCCGGCTTCTGCTGCGCGAAGTGCTGCAACCCGGTGAAAAGTACGTGGGCATCTTGATCCCGCCCAGTTGCGGCGGGGTGCTCGTCAATGCGGCGCTGCCATTGACGGGCCGGATCGGCGTCAATCTTAACTACACGCTGACCCAAAAGGAGATGGAATACTGCATCGAGGAGTGCGGTATTCAGCACGTGCTGACGACACGGCGGGTGGTCGATAAGCTCGACGTCAAGCTCGATAACCTCGTCTTCCTCGACGACCTTCGCCCCAAGATCACCACGGCCGACAAAGTGGCCGCCGCGTTTCAAGCCTTCGCCATGCCGATCCCGCTGCTGGAACGGCAGTTCGGCCTGCACAAGATCAAGCCAGACGACGTGCTGACGGTGATCTTCACGTCCGGATCGACCAACCTGCCCAAGGGCGTGATGCTGACGCACCGCAATATTGCGTCCAACGTCGGCGCGGTCGATAAGGTGATTCATCTTCGCCGCGACGACGTGTTGCTGGGCACGCTGCCGTTCTTCCATTCGTTCGGGTACACCGTCACCATGTGGACGGCCCTGATGCTTTCGCCACAGGGGGTGTACCACTTCAGCCCGCTCGACGCCAAGATTGTCGGCCGCATGTGCGACCGCTACAAAGTCACGCTGCTGATCAGCACGCCCACGTTCTTGCGGGGCTATTTGAAGCGCTGCAAACCGGAGGACCTGGCGAGCGTGGAAGTGGTAGTGGCAGGCGCCGAGAAGTTGCCGCCCCAACTCTGCGATGCGTTTGAGCAGACGTTCAAAGTCCGTCCGGTGGAAGGGTACGGCACCACGGAACTTTCGCCCCTGGTTTCGGTCAACATTCCACCGGATCGGGCACCCCAGGGCGCTGGCACCACGATCAAGGAAGGCAGCGTTGGCCGCCCCGTGCCCGGGGTGCGTGCGAGAATTGTGGATCTGGAGACGGGGAAGGTGCTGGGCCCCGATCAGGAAGGCATGCTCCACATCTCCGGCCCGAACGTCATGTTAGGTTATCTCAATCAGCCGGAGAAAACGGCGGAAGTGATCCAGGACGGGTGGTACATCACCGGTGACGTGGCGCGGATCGACTCCGACGGTTTCATCTATATCACGGGCCGCGAAAGCCGGTTCTCAAAGATCGGCGGCGAGATGGTTCCGCATCTCAAGGTGGAGGAAGAACTGCACAAACTGCTGTCCGAGGACGAGGACCAGGTTTGCGTGGCCGTAACGGCCGTGCCCGACGAGCGCAAAGGCGAGCGGTTGGTGGTGTTTCACCTGCCCACCGATAAGTCGCCGCACGAGCTATGCCGCAAGCTGGCCGAGTCTGGGCTGCCCAACCTGTTTATCCCCTCGCCCGATAGCTTCCGCGAGGTGGACGAAATTCCTGTGCTGGGGTCGGGCAAGTTGGATTTGAAGCGGCTCCGCGCGTTGGCCATGGAAACCTTCTGCCAGGAGGCGGAAGAACGGCCACCATCGCAGTAGACTGTGCCGTACCGGCCGCTGCGGCTATACCTGTTCGTTGCGACGAGGCGAAACGTACAGCGTGAACTGCAACGTGGTGGACTGGCCGCCCACGCGGATGCTCAATGTTCGCTGTCCCTGGATATTGCTGACGATCAGGTTCTCGTTCAGCCGAATGGCCAAGGTGAGCGAGCGGCCCACCTGGTCCCATTCCTCCCGTTGGGAATCGCGGTCGACGCGGAAATACGTAAGCCCAGGTTGGCTGGGCAATGTCCGCGGCGGATGCTCCGCGTAGGCGAACCGCAAGCCAGCCGCGCCTTGCCGGAAGATTTCGTCAACGCGATCGGAACTGCCGATCTTCATATCCAGTCCGCGGCTCAGCAGGCGGACACACTGTTCGGCCGGCAGAGGACTCAGAACGCCCACGTACATCTGCTGGCCCTCTTCGAGCCACGCCGGTTCCAGGGACACCTGCATCCGCAGCCCGGCCCCGATGAACGGCCGCTCCTTGTATTCCGGCTCAACGACGATATCCAGCAGGGCGTCGATGTGCTGCTTCACCCGCCAGAAGCAACCACCCAAGTCGTCATGATCGTACTTGGGCAACTCCGGCGGCCGGCGTTGCGCCCCGAAGATGGCCAGTTTTCCCACCAGCCGGCACAGTTCAAGGTAACTGTGGAACGGATGCACGCCCTGCGCGAACACCAAGATGTCCATCGGCGCGCACGATTCGTTCAGAACCCGCAACTGCTCGAACAGCAAACGGTCGCCTTGCCCCGCGCTGTCGAAACTGATGCTCCGCGAAACCACTTGCGAGGTTAGCAACTCCAACTTCTTGCCGAGGCGGTCGTACAGTTGCTGCAGCAATCCGGCCCACAGCGGCTTCCAGGCATCGCACGCCAGCAGCGGCGGGATATACGATTCATCCAATTGAGGAACGGCCTCGGCTCGATCGGCTCGCTTGATGCGGGCGATGGGGAGCACCTCGTATCCGGCGTGATCCTGCCCGGAAAGCAGCAGTTTCAAATTGAGACGGCGGATCTCAATGGGCTGCGCATTGAGGCCGGTATTCTCGTCTTCCAGTTCTTGCGAATCGACGACAAATCGCGCCCCATCGGCCGACGGAGACGACGCGACATTTGCCCGCGATGTCTGGTACATCGGCACCGCCAGGTAAACCGTCAGTGCGTTCTCGCGGCCGAAGGCTTCTTTCAGGTCGAGCACGGGAAGGTTGCCAAGCTCCGGCACGTCGACGAGCGTACCATCGCCCAGTCGGGCTTCCAAATCGCGGATCACCAGGCGGAAGTTGCCCAGGGCATCGAGGTCGATCTCGATCCGGCGCAGGCCCCAGTTGTAGTGGTGGTCCCACTTGACTTCGCGTTCGAGCAGTTCGCGCGAATGCCGCTCCCACACCTGAAAGTGCTGAGGGCGAAGGAACATGCCTTCGTGCCAGTGAACCGCCTGCGTTGCCATGCGCTCTCTCCGGAGTTTATGTGCATCTGCCGCGTTGGAGCGAAGCGAGCGGGCAAACCAGACACCACGGCCACAGCGGCCGCAGGTCGTACCGGTACCCATTCAGTTTGCATCGGCGGCGGCCCACGAAACCTGAACGCGCAGGATAAGACTACTGGTTTTACAACGCATGGCGCTTGGGTGCATCGCTCGGATGGCGCCGGTCGTTCCGCCCTGCTCGGTAGCCGCGACTCCGGCAGTAAAAGGGGGCGCCCCCCAAGGACGCTCCCGGTGTGGTGGTAACTTCCCGTTCGGATGACACCGGTTGCCCCAGTGGTACCAATGATTTGCCCCGGTGCCATTGTTGGTTGGTGCCATCGTTGGACCGTGGGGGGCTGTGCAGCCGGTCGCGGCCTGTATCCTGGCTAAGGCACGCCGGGGTGCTACTGGTCGCGGAGCTAATTTCCGTACGGCCTATTGTCGCAGCGGGTCGCTCATCGAGACAGCCACCGGAACGAACACCAACAGCGGCAGCCATGCGGCAAGATGTGGTGTGAGCACCACGGCCGATCCCAGAAAACGGGCACCATAGACGGTCAGCAGAAAAATCGTCACCACGCCCAGGCACAACCCCACGGCGACGAATACGTTACGGTTGTCCCTCCGCAACACCAACGGCAATCCCAGGAACAGCAGGTTGATGTCGAGCAGCGGCCGCACAATGCGGGCGTGGATGTTCACCCGAACGTTGGCCCCGAAATCCAAGCTGGGGTTGTGCAGGCTGTCGAGCAGTTCCTTGGTGGAGGAAAACTGCAGGAAGCCGCGCGCGCCGGTTAATTGTTCGAAATCGATCTCGCTGACCACGAAAACTTCGTCGGGCTTGAGCCATTCAAAATCGGCCGGGGTGAGAATGGTCTTTTCGCCCCCCTGGTCATAGATCGACGGTTGTTTCAATAAATCCAACGGCTCAGTAACGCCCTGGATCAAATAACCGCTGGGACGGTCACCCTCGGCCGCTCGGAAGTAGGCGCTGTGGCCGCGGATCTGCCGACCATAGCGATCCATACCCGGCGGAAGCAGGAAGTCGGGATTGGTGATCCGTTTCTCGGCCGCGATGGTATGATCGCCCCGGATGAGGATGTCTGATCGGTTATCATACCGCGGCTTGAGTTCCTGCCCTTGTTCTCCCAGCAGGTCTTTAGCATTGCGGCTGAGGTCGTTGCGAAAATGGGGCAACACCAGTTCGCGGTTCAGCGCGGAGAGAAAACTAATCACGCACACAGTCACAATGATCGGCAAGGCCACGCGAAACCGCGATACGCCCGCGGCCATCAGGGCGGTCATCTCGTTATGGCGCTGAAGCCAGGTGAGCGTAAACATCGAAGCGATCAGGCACAGCACCCCGCTCGTCAAGTCGAAGAACACGATCGACTTGAAGAAGTAGAAGGTGCCCATCAGGTGCAGCAGGCCGCCTTCCTGTTTGGCGCACTCCATGAAGTGGTCGAGATTGGAGAATGCATCGAAAACGATGTACAGCCCGGTGAGGCTGAAGAAGCAGATGAACAGGATCGAAATGAACTGCCAGAGAATGTAGCGGTCGATGATTTTGAGGTTCGGCATCCGAAGTCATCCTTGACGATTCGGTAGGTTTGATCCTGAATGTTCCGGGGTGCGTCGCTTGCGCAGCGGTAACTTGACGGCCCAGCGTCAGACGGCTTCCTTGCCGGCCGCCTGCTGCAGCACGTCCTCAATTGCCTGCCCCAGCAGTTGCATGCCGGTGCGAATGCGCGCGGGGCTTTGCACGCCAAAACTCAAGCGGATGGTATTTCGCTGCGGCCTCGCACCCTCGGCCGGGAAGCAGTAAACACCGGGAACGTACAACACCCCCAGTTGCTGGGCCCGGTGGAACAGCGGCCCGCTGGGGCTGCTATCCACGTTCTCAGGCAGGGTGAGCCACACGTATAAACCGCCGTCAGGCTTAATCCACGATACCCCGGGAATGTGGGCCAGGTACTCGTCGGCACTTTGCAGCATCGCTTGTAACTTTTCGTTGTAAGCGGACCGCAGTCGCTGCACGTGGGGCTCATATAACCCGCGCTCCAGCACCGTGAACATCACATGCTGTGCAAAATTGGGCGAGCCAAAGTCGATGTTGCCCTTCTGATCCAGCACGTGCTCCACCAGTCGTTTGGGAAGCAATCCCCAGCCCACGCGGATGCCCGGCGAGTACGACTTGGAAAAGGTTTGCGTGACCACGACGGTTTCACCCTCGGGATCGAACGCCCTCATACTGGGAAGATCGTCGCCCTGGTAGCGCAGTTCGCGGTAAGCCGCGTCTTCCAGCAGGTACAGGCGGTGGTGCTTCGACCAGCGACGAACCAACTCCACGATTTGGGGGCGGCGCTCCGCTGAAAGCGTAATACTGCTGGGATTGTCGAAGTAGGTTGTCAGATACACAGCCTTCACGCGGGGCAACTCGCCCGACGCTTCCAATTGGCGGAATGTGGCATCGAGTGCATCGGGCAGAATCCCGTTCTCATCGACGGCCACCCCCAAGCTCCGCACGCCCAGATTGGCGACCATGCCCAGGAACACAAAGTAACTCGGAGCGGCGCACAGCACGATGTCGCCCGGATCGAACAGGGTATCCGCGATCACATGCAGCAGTTCATTGCTGCCGGCGGTCACCACCACCTGGTTGATTGACACGTTCCAATCGCCGGGACGGACTCCATCGGCCCGCTGGAGTCGTTCAAGCAGCAACTCCCGCAGCGGTGGATAGCCCGCCGTGGTGCCGTACTGCAAGGCGGCCCGGGCGGCAACAGCATCGCTCAAGAGGACATCCAGCGCGGCGCGGGTCGCCTCGACGGGCAACGTGGCCTGGTCGACGAAACCGGCCGCGAGGGAGATCAGGTTGGGGTTCTCCAACGCCAACTGCATGAGTTGGCTGATGGGTTGCCCCTTGGCCCATTTTGCACGCTGGCTGATTCCGTTGGTCGAGTGCATTCGCATGGCTTTCGCTGTTGGTCGTGCCAGGCGGTTTGCCCGCCCGGCGACTGGGCACCGTTATAGGATATGTGGCGAGTCTACGTACATAGGAGCCGCCCAGGAGGTATGGAAGTGGGCGCTGCCGCGCGCCAACTATGATGCTGGCACCCCTTTTGCTCGTCTCCACCGCTGGGGGGATGCCGCCACGCTCTTGCAGCACCGGAAGGACCGGGATTCACGGAGACTGTTTAGCCCCCCATCCGGTTCGCATGCCGGTCGATGAAAGCGATCCATCCGGCATAAGCGGTACGATCCGCGCGATATGGGAAGATTGGCACGACTTGTCGGTTTCCGTTGTAATCTCAGGATCGAAAAAATACGAAGAATAGGTTGCTAAGGAGGCCCTTTACGGCTCTCCAGCGGGTCGCTGCGATCAGGGGTGGTTGCAGCGGCACCGTGGGCAACAGGCCTCGGTGGCACCGGGGGCTGAACTGCGGCTAACTGACAAGCGAGTCTGCTTCTCCCTCGCGCATCAGGGTCCAACACGTCAGTTGCAGTGGTTTGGCCTCTGCGCCACCGAGGTTTATTTCATTCTAGCCGTACCACCGGGACATTTCTTCCTGCCGCCGGCTTGGCGACCCCCCGGTTTCGATGGGCTGCCCGCCCAAGAGAAGCCAAGAGCAAGTCGGCGGGAACCACCGATGCGCGCAGTGCTGTTATCCCCGCTGTGCCGCTGCGCGGTTGCTTGATGCGCACCAAAAGACGCGGCGAGCGGCCGAAGAGAGCATTTACGGCTCATGAAGATCGGGAATGCGTCGCCCCCCGGCGCATTGTGTACGCCCCCTGCAAAGTGCCACGGCCAGACCAGGAACAACCGTGTCGAGTTTGCAGGGACCGAGAAAGGCCGGGGGAAGGTTGGACCGCGACGCGCAAAGAAGCAGTCGACGGCCACGGCCAGCTTGCCGCGCCACACTGCTGTGGGACGTTGCTCGCCGAGAGGCAGGTCAGGATTTCCTGCCTCTCGGGCGAGAAACGGAACCAGGAGGGAGCGTTGCCAAACGCCGCAGCGTCCATAAGCTGCCGAGGGAGGGGAAACAGCCCATGGATAGCTGCGGCGGTTGGCGCCTCCGCGAAGTACGCCTCACCGCTTCAGGATCGGGGGGAACGGTGCGCCGCATACACGGAGTTAGGTGGGACCAGGCAGATAAGTCTGTGGAAGCATGGGGGCGCCGGGGCCAAGCCCTGGAGCGCACGTATCGCAGGGGCCCGTCACGCACGGGGGAGAATAGTACACCTCGCAGGGAACCCCGCACGCATCGCCGTTGTTCCACCACCGGCAGCGGCGGCAACCGATGCTGGTCGTCGTCAGGATCACAACGACCGCCAGAATCATCAGCCTCTTCATGCTCTTGCTCCGGAAAACGGGAGGGCCGGGAGGGGGGCCCATTCAGGCAGGTTGGCCGTTGCCCGCACGGCCGGCAAAATCCGTCTCCACGAGCTTTACCGGATGCTGGCGGCAACAGGTTGGTGATGGCTCCGTCTTGCGGGGCCACGAAACCATACACCACGCGGATTGATGTGCAAATCAAACCGTTGCTTTTTTTCACACGACTGTTGCTTTTTCACGTCATGGCCGCACTTCATAGGGTAGATTTGCCTGACCCGTGAACTCGCGCAATGAACGCGCGATGAGCAGGCGTGTTGCCCTAGTAGTGGGGCGATGCACGACTTGATGGTCCAGCCGGCTTAAACCATAAGCCCACCTGCGGCTCGCTGGTCCGGAACCCACCAGGCGGATTTCACCCCCCCACCTTGTGCTCATGCGAGAACGACGGCCTGTTGCGATGATCGTGCCGATGCAATTGGGAGCGGCAGCCCCGTGGCGGCAGTTGCTTGGCCTGGGGCTGTGCGCACTCTTGGTGAATGCGATTCTGCTGTGCGCCACGATCGTAGCGGCGCCCGCCTTGAATGGTCCTGACGATGCTGGGGCGTTTGCCGGCACGGATCGCGATGCACCCTTGCCGCCGATCGAACAGCGGCTACCCGCTCCGCCGCTGCCGCCCGCGCCCGATTTGCAGGCTTCACCGGGCCAATTGCCGCGGCCCTTGGCCCTGCGCGATGATGTCTGGCTGGTGGAAACACGCGATCCTACGCCCGCCAACCCCGGCCCGGACTTCTACCGCTATAGCGGCGGGCGTCGCCATTCCGCCAGCCTGGCGGAATTTCTGGCGGCCAACGAAGATGGGCTTCCGCTCTGCATCTGGATTCACGGCTACCAGATTTGTCCTGATACGGCAGAACCCCAAGGGCTGGCCGTGTACGAGCAGATGCGGCGGCATTGCCCCCCGGGTGTCCATTTCCGCTTTGTGATCTGGTCGTGGCCCAGCATCAAGTCCGGCCCATACTGCATCGACGCCAAACGGAAAGCGCGGCGCAGCGACGTAGAAGGACTCAAGCTGGCGCGGCTTATCCGCCAACTGCCGCCCCATGTTCCAGTGGGGTTGTTGGGCTTCAGCTTTGGCGCCAGGGCAACCGGCGCGACACTCCATTTCCTGGGCGGCGGCCGGATTGCCAACATGGTGCTGTGTGAAGCCACTGAGCCGGAACTGCGGCCAGTCCGTGCGGTGCTGTTTGCCGGAGCGTTGGACCACGACGCTTTTAGTCCTTCCGGATTGCATAGCCAGGCCGCGTCGGTGGTCGACTGCGTCTGGGCGTTCGTCAACCGGTGCGACCCCGTGTTGTTGGCGTACCGGCACCTGGAGAGTTTCCGCGGAACGGTGGCCATGGGGCATACCGGACCGGTCGGAGTAGCCACCATCGCGCGGCCCGGACAATTCATCACTCTCGACGCGACGGCCCGGGTTCTGTTCAGCCACGACTGGCGACACTATGTCAACAATCCCAAGATCATGGGGCCGGCCACGGCGCTGCTGCTGTTTGCCGACTGTTACCAACCGCTGGGTTGCGAATCCGTACACTGGTTGAACGCTGCCGCCACCGGGCGGTGAGAACCAGGCGGATTCCCCTCATGGGCATGGGCCGCTTGCGGATTGCTGCGGCGGCGCGTGCTTGCATCTAGTTCAGCCCAAACAGGCGCCGGGCATTCTGCGTGGTCAATGCAGCAAACGCTTCGAGCGTTTGCCCCCGGGCCTCGGCCAGGCAGGCCGCCGTATGTACGACATGGGCCGGTTCATTGCGTTTGCCGCGAAGTGGATGCGGCGAAAGATACGGCGAATCGGTTTCGATCAGGATGCGGTCATCGGGAATCTGCCGGGCTACTTCCCGCAGCTCGCCGGACTTGCGGAAGGTGGCCATGCCGGCAAAGCTGACGTGCAACCCAAGTTCCAGGCATTCGGCAGCCATCTCGGCCGTGCTGCAGAACGAGTGCATGATGCCGCGGATCGGCCCGCGAGCGGCGGCCTCGCGCAGCATGGCGAGGATATCGTTGTCGCAGTCGCGACTGTGGATCACGACCGGAAGACCGGTTTGCTGTGACAGCCGCAAGTGTCGGTCGAAGTAATCCTGCTGTACTTCAAAGGGCGTGTAATCCCAGTAACGGTCCAGGCCGGTTTCGCCCAGCGCGACCACGTTGGGCTGTTGAATGAGGGTCTGGATCCGGTCCCAGTCGCCCGGTTCGGCCTGCCCGGCATAGTTGGGCTGGATGCCTGCCGCGGCATACACGTCCTGGTTGGCTGCAGCCAGTTGAACCGTTGCCTCGCTGCTTATAGCAGTAATGCCTACGGCAAGGATCGACGTTACCCCAGCGGCAGCGGCGCGCTCAAGTACCTGCTGACGGTCCTCGTCAAATTCCGTTTGATCGAGATGGGCGTGCGTATCAAAAAACTCTGGCATGACAAAGCGAGATTGAGGATGGGCCGAAAACCATGCTGGCCAGCGTGCGCGAACCGGCCGCACGGCGCGCGATCGGCCCAGCGGGGATCATCGCACTGAGGGCGCGTGCCAGCCAGCGGTGCCTCATTGCGGCCACATGTCGCGCAACGAACACCGGCAAGCCGTCCCTACGCGCCTGCCGGCTCAACAGCCAGTTCTTGCAATTGCTCGAGATGAGCGCGTTCTGCCCCCAGCACTTCTTCAGCCAGGGCTTGGGCCTCAGGATCGCCCTGAAGCTGAGCCACGCACCGTTCAATCGCGCGGATGTCGGCCTTCTGGTGGCGAATCAATTCCGGAATCAAGTGGCTGACCGACACAAAGTTGAGATGCGTGTAGTGTGTTGGGAATGTGCCTGCCTCAACACGCCCTCGCCGGTCAAGGATTGCGTCGGCCAATCGGGAGGCAGCCGCCTGCTGATTGGCGTGGATGTTGGCAAGCACGGCAGCGACACGCTGGTCGCCCCGGTTGACGTACAGCGACGCTTGCGCCAAGTACGCCGGCAGCGAACGGTTTTGCAATTGAAGCAGCCGATTCAACACGTCCACACTGGCCATTTCTAGCTCGTTAATTTTGGTAGGTTCTCGCCGATGCTTGCGGGTGGATGCCCGGGGGGCTGGTGGCCTGCCGGAATCGGTCGCCGCAACCTGGAGCGCGTCTCGCAAGCGGCCCGTACGCTTGGCTGTTGTATTGCGGCGGGAGCCTGCCAGGTGTGCTAGTACAATAGGCTCCGCGCCGAGGACACCGCCCAATTCAGTACCGGCTCCCAGAAAACGCCGAAAATCAGCAGCGGCAGCGTGAGGGCCAGCACAAAAAGGCCATTGATCGACGTGAAAACCGGCAACTCGACGGGGCGGGTATCCACGGGCTCCTCAAAGGTCATCACCCGAATGACCCGCATGTAATAGAACAAGCTGATCACGGTATTCAAGGCGCCGATCATCAGTACAACGATCATACCCGCGTCGGCCAGTGAACTGAAGATGGCGAACTTGCCTGCAAATCCCACCAGTGGCGGAATTCCGATCAGGCTCAGCAGAACCAGCCCAAAGCAAATCGCCACGCCGGGCGACCGCCGCATCAGGCCGCGATAAGCCGAGATGCTCTCGCTGCCGGTTTGATTGCGTATCAGG
This sequence comes from uncultured Pirellulales bacterium, assembly GCA_964511065.1. Lineage (GTDB taxonomy): Bacteria > Planctomycetota > Planctomycetia > Pirellulales > S012-138 > CALBRZ01. Next base: position 25,175 of record CAZEEG010000017.1, read on the forward strand.
GCTACAATCAGAAACGCCGTAAGGTTCATGAACAGGTACATCACAATGTAAAAGCCGAGCGTGCCAACGGCCCAGGTTGCATCGTCCTGGTTGGACCGGCCGGCGAGTGCCATCGCCGCGGCAGCCGGCATCATCATGTAGCCGGCCTGGGCGATGGTGGAGTAGCCCAACAAGCGTTTGATGTTTTCCTGGCGATAGGCCGCCAGGTTGCCGAAGGTTGCCGTCGCGACTGCCAAGACGGCAATCAGCGTGGCGACAAACCAGCGGACAATCTCCAGGGCTTCCTGTCGGTTTTTGGGGTTTGTGGTAGCAGCGGCAGTGCCGGCCGAAGCTTCCGAGGGCGCTGGATTGGAAGACGCTGTATTTGAAGACCCTGCCTGGGATGCATCGGGGGATGCCGCCGCTTGTGGAGCGGTTTCGGCGGGCTCGCTGCCCAAGGACTCCACCGGCGGAGCTTCGACGGGGGATGGATCGACGGCGGAATCATTAACCGGTGCCTGGCTGGCATCCTGCATCGCCACCAGCACGAAAGGGACCGTTCGCGCCGGCTCGGTACGCAGCGAGGCCGTTCGGGCCGCCACCTTTCGCTCCGATTTCTCTGGTTGCGGCTCCACGGCCGCCTGCTGGGCGGACGCGGTTGTCGCCGTCACCGTCGCGGGCGCTCTGGCATCTTCTGGCAGATAGCTCAATCCGATGCCCAACCGAATCAACAGGGCCAAGGCGGCCGCCTTGGAGGCGACGGAGAGGAAGCCGCCGATCTCGGCTGCGGCGCCTTCAAAAACGTCGGGAGCCCAAAACTGAAACGGCACGGCCGATAGCTTGAACGCCAGCCCCACCATGATCATCAGCCCACCCAGGGCCAGTACCGTCACGGTGGGCTGCACGGCTCCGCCCATCATCATGTCGGCCAGGCGCGCGGCGGCCGTGGGGATATGGACACTGCCGAGCATCCCGCCCACCAGGCTGATGCCGTACAGCATCACGCCGGCCGCTCCAGCGCCGAACACGGCAAATTTTAGCGCGGCTTCGCTGCTTTGCCGGCGGCCCTTGAGAATGCCGCTGAGGGCGTAAGACGGCACGCTTGCCATCTCCACGGCCAAGAACACCGTCAGCAGGTGGTTCGCCGTCGCCATCAAGCACATGCCAACGGTCGCGCCCAAGGCCAGGGTGTAGAAGTCGGGTGCATCCTCGCGGTCGGGAATGCCGGTCCGGGCCGTCATCAGCACGAACAGCACCAGAAAACTCAGCAGGAAAATCCGCATGAACACGGCGAACTGGTCAAATACCAGCATGCCTGTAAAAATTTCCTGCCGTTCGATGCCATTCCAGGTTTGAACAATGGCTAGCGCCAGCGCTGCACCGCTTCCCAAGAAGGCCAATAGCGAGGTGCTTAGCCGCCGGCCGAACATGATCCGCACCACCAGCAGCAGCACAATCGTGCCGCACAGGGCCAGTTCCGGCGCGAACAGCTTGAGCGAGGCCAACGTGTCGCTCTGCAGGAGGTCGATCTGTGTTGGGAAGTCAGGGTTCACAGGTCTGTCGTGCCGAATTCAGGAGAAAATGGTGCAAAATACTGAGCCGCGGCTGAAGCGGGGAGAAATCCCCTCCTCGCCCTTGGCTTTTTACGGTCCAGCGGCAATGGGGTCGCCTGCGAGGCGATCTCCGCGATGGTGGCCGCCTCTGGCCGCCTGCTGTTCATCCCCTGGCTGGGGAACCGCGGCGGCGGGCGGGGTGGAGGGGGCCGGTTCTTCGCCCGCCACCGCCTCGGGTGGCACGTTCCGCTTGGTCCACTCGGCCAAGTCGACGACGGTCTGATTTACGCTGGGGGACATGTAGTCGAACACCACGCGCGGATACACACCAAGCAAAATCGCCAGGGCTAACAGCGGGACCGCGATCAGCTTCTCGCGGTAGGTCATCGGGGTGATCGCCTCGGCGTGGGGGCCTTTGTACTCAGGCCCCAGGTAGACACGCTGCAGGGTCCACAGGATGTAGCCGGCCGTGAGGATCACTACAAACGCGGAAATCACCGCCAGCACCTTGCTGAAATTCCAGGCCGCCAGGGTGACAAACACTTCGCCCCAGAAACCGCACAGACCCGGCAAGCCCAAGGCCGCAAAGAAGATCACCACCGACATCCCACTGTAGACCGGCATCTTGCCGAACAGGCCGCCGAACTCGTCCAGGTTGCGGTGGTGAACCCGGTCGTAGATCACACCCACCATAAAGAACATGCCAGCCGAGCTGATGCCGTGGGCAACCATCTGGAACATGGCGCCGTTCATGCCCAGCGACCAGTAGTCGGGATTGTAGATGGTGTCGGCCATGGCACTCCACACGCCAAAGCCCAAAATCACGTAACCCATGTGGCTGACGGAGCTATAAGCGACCAGCCGCTTGAAATCCTTTTGGGCCATCGCGGCAAATGCCCCGTACACCATGCTGAGCACGCCAATGAAGCACACCAGCCACGCCAAGGTGTAGCCGGCACCAGGGCAGATCGGGTAGCAGATGCGGATGATGCCGTAACCGCCCAGCTTGAGCAGGATTCCCGCCAGCAACATCGAGATGGGCGTGGGGGCTTCCACGTGGGCATCGGGAAGCCAGGTATGCACGGGCACCGCTGGCACCTTGATCACGAAGCCGATGAACAACAGCAGGAAGGCCCAGGTCTGCAACTCCGCGCCGAGGATCTCTCGCCGGAACAAATCGGTGTGCTGACCCAGCGAAGCCAACGCCATCAAGTTGAATGTATGGACAGGCTCGTTGGGGTTGGGTACTGCGATCTCAAACGACTGCCCGGCGGCGATCGCGCCCACCTCGCTGCCCTCAGCCTGGAAAAGGGAGCTCACCTGCTCATCGCCGTTGATGGCCTCGGCCAGGTCGCGGCCGCGGGCACCAGGCGGAACGCTGACCGTAAGCGCCTTGGTTTCGCCGTTGTCGCTCCACGACACGCTGGGTTCCTCACCCTCACCTTCTACCAGCGAAACCTGCACGGTGCTGAAAGAACGCCGGCTCAGGTCGTACTCCTGGGCCGCTTCGCCCACGGGGGCAAACGTTGCAGGCCGCAGCGAGCGGATGGTGAGCAGGGCCTGGTCGTTGTTGCCGGTGAGTACCCCCTGGGCTTGAACCCGATCGAGGGTATCGTCCGCGAGGTGCAGATCGGCCCAGGCCACGTTGGCGGCGGAATTGCGGTGCAGTTCGTTGAGGTCGCTATTGAAGTACAGCATCAGGATAGCGACCAGCATGAACACGCCGCCCAGCAGCGTGTACAGGAAGAACTTGATGGCGGCGTACTCCCGCCGGGGGCCGCCCCACACGCCGATGAGGAAGTACATCGGCAGCAGCATGACCTCCCAGAACAGGAAGAACAGGAAGAAATCGAGCGCCAGAAAGACGCCCAGCACGCCGGTTTCCAGGATCAGGAACAGGATGCAGTATGCCTTCACTTGCCGATCGATGTTCCAACTGGCCAGCATCGAGAGCACAAACAAGAAGCTCGTCAGTAATACCAGCGGCAGGCTGATGCCATCGACGCCCAACAGGTAATAGATGTTGAACGAGGGGATCCAATCCAGGTTCACCACGTTCTGCATCTGGGCCAGCCCCATCTCAAATCGCGACGTTTCGCCGCCCGAGGTATCGGGCAGGGCCATGTAGACCGTCAGCAGGAACACCACCACGGTGAACGCCAGCGACAAGGCCTTGGCCGAGTCGGGCTTGTCCTTGGGGCAGAACAATGCCACGGCCAAGGCACCCAGGGCAGGAAGAAAAATTACCAGGCTCAATAACAAGGCGTAGGACATGGCTCAATGGTTCTCGCGGCTTGTCCCGATCGGTTTAGTGTGTTCGTCGGATTGCAGCGTTCGCAGTTTGCAAACGCTGCCGGCGGCTCTTCTGCCGGGCGGTTCGTTCTTGTTTGGTCGTTGTTGCTTACTTAAGGGGGGGCCAGATTCATCAGCAGCGTGCGGCCGTCATCCTGACCTAGCGGGCTGCGGAACTGGTGGTATACATGCTGATGAGCACAAACAGCACCAGGGTTCCCACAATGATGAACAGCACGTATTGGCGCAGGTTGCCGGTTTGTACTCCCCGGATGCGGTTGGCGATGGCATAGGTCCAGCCGCCGACCAGGTTGACGATGCCATCGACCAGCCCGCGGTCAAAGTTGTCGTTCCAGCGGGCAAGCCGCAGGGTGCAGATCGCACAGCCGTCGATGATGCGGTCGATCACGTTGCGATCGAATGCGGCCACAACCCGCGAGAAGAACAAGGTCGGCTGCACGAAGACGGCATCGTACAACTCGTCGAAATACCACTTGTTTCGCAGGAACGTGTACACGGGGGCGAACTGCCGCCGGGCGTCGTCGGCATTGATCAGCCGCAGGCCATACATCAGCGTGGCCAGCAGAAAGCCGCCCAGTGCCGTGGCGGAAGCCACCAGCGTAGCCGTGAGGCCGAAGCGGACGTGCGACTCATGCTCGGCCGGGTGCGTGACGTTGACCAGCAACCCTGTGCCAGCCCCGACGTGCGTGGAAAGCGGATGCGCCTGTTCCAGAAGCGGTTCCACCCCCCAGCCGCCGATGCCGGGCAGAAAGCCCGGTACGTTCCAGGCGACCGTCACGGCCAGGAACGCCAGGATCAGCAGCGGTCCGGTCATCACGCGCGGCGACTCATGGGCGTGGTCGTAGCGGTGCTTGTCGCGCGGCTCGCCGGCAAAGGTCATGTACCACAGCCGGAACATTTAAATCGCGGTGTTGGACGCCCCGGCCGCAGCCACGTAGAAGAAAAATGCATACGTGGTGTTCGTATCGGCAATCAGCATCGAGTGCGCGATGTTGTAGTCCTTGGAATAAAAGCCGCTAAGCAGCGGAGCACCGGCAATCGCCAGGCAGCCCACCAGCATGGTATAGGCCGTGATCGGCATCTTCTTGCGAAGGCCGCCCATCAGCGGCATTTCGTTGGTATGGACCGCGTGAATCACCGAGCCGGAACACAAAAACAGCAGGCTCTTGAAGAACGCGTGCGTTACCAGGTGGAACAACCCGGCCAGCCAGCCACCGATGCCCAGGGCGAGCATCATGTAGCCCAGCTGCGAAATCGTGGAATAGGCGAGCACGCGCTTGATGTCGGTGGCGGTGATGGCGATGGTTGCGGCCATGAACAGCGTGATGCCGCCAATGAACGCAATCACCAGCAGCACCTCGGGCGTGAATGCCGGAAAGAATCGCCCTACCAGGTAAACGCCGGCTGCCACCATCGTTGCCGAGTGGACCAGGGCGGAAACAGGCGTGGGACCTTCCATCGCATCGGGCAACCAGGTGTGCAGCGGGAACTGCGCACTCTTGCCCACGCAACCGCAAAATACGCCCAGCCCGGCCACGATCAGCAGCCAATAACCGTGCGGCGTACCTTCGGTTTGGCGCCAATCGCCATCAGCGGCAGTTTTGGATGCGATTTCGCTGCGGGCGTCGTCCACGCGAAGGATGCCGTCGTCGGTATGATCGGCCAGCACCGCACGCACGCCCTCGGGATTGCCGGCGGCCACCATGCCAGCAGGTACGCCCAGTTCGCCGTGCCGATCGGGATGGCGAACCTGGGTGAAGATACCCTCGGCCACCACGTCCCCCGTTTCCGGGTTGACCGTATCGCCGAAGTTGAACGTGCCCAGGCTGCCCCAGAGGGCCATCAGGCCGATGATGAAACCGAAGTCACCCACGCGGTTGACGATGAACGCCTTGTTGGCCGCGTTCGAGGCGCTTTTGCGTTCGATGTAAAAGCCGATCAGGAAGTAGGAGCAGATGCCCACCAGTTCCCAAAACACGAACACCATCAGCACGTTGCCGGCGATGACCAGGCCCAGCATGCTGAAGCAGAACAGCGACAGGTATTGAAAGAACCGGTAGTACCGCCCGGGGCGATGCAGATGCTGGCCGTTGGAGAGCGTGACTTCGTGATCGGTGATGTCATGCAACTCATCGTGCATGTAGCCCATCGCGTAAAAATGGATGCACGTGGCGATTAGTGTCACCATGACGAACATCAGCACGGTCAGGGCGTCGATGTAGTAGCCGATTCCCATCTCGGGCAAGCCGGGAGGGCTGACCGTATACCACATGCCGGAAACGGCCACTTTCTCGGGGAGCCCGTGCCCCGCGGCATGATGGCCTTCGGTGCTATGGCCGCCGGCGCCGGGGGCGCTGTGAGTAGCTGTCTCACCGGCGTGCTGGTCGCCGGGTGCGGCGGCCAGGCTGGCGACCAGTTGCACGCCCGGAATGCCAGATGCTTCGGGGCTGGCCGTGGCAACCGCCGCTGATGGCGTAGCGGCCGCGTGAGCTGCTGGCTTGTCGGTATTGCCGATCCAGATGGCCAGGCTGACGACCGAAAGAATGAACGAGCCCAGGATAGCGGCAGCGGCGACATGGCCTCCCAGCACACCGTGTTTGCCCAACCGGGGGCCGAAGAACACGATGACGGCAAACGACAGCAGGGGAAGCAACCAGGCAGTCCCCAGCAGCGACGGCAGCAAATCCAGCGCGGTGTTGGTCATCAGCCTTGCAACTCGTCTGCCTGATCGACGTCGATCGTCGAAAAGTTGTTGTAAAAGTTCAGTGCAATCGCCAGGGCCACGGCTGCCTCAGCCGCGGCCAGCACAATGACAAAGAGCGAAATCAATTGTCCATCGAGCCCCAGGGCCCGGTTGGGATCGGCCTGCAGATAGCGGCTACTGAAGGCGACGAAATTGACATTGGCGCCGTTGAGCACCAACTCGATCCCCATCAGGATGCCCAGCGCATTGCGCTTGGTCGCCATGCAGACGGCACCGCACACGAACAGGACCGCTCCCACGGCCATGTAGTGCGCCACCCCCACTGGCTCGGTTAACAGATTCACGGTCGATCGCTCCCTGGCCAAGGCCGCTGGGGTGTGGCGAGATGGCCCACCGCCTGCGGCATCGACCTGTTGCCTTATTGCTTTGTGTTGCGCCTGCCTGTCCGCCAGAGGTGCAGCTATGAGGGGAGACGTTTCCCTCTGCTACCTCAGCGATTGCCCTGTTCCTTCCCTCCCCCGATTGGCCCCCCGCCTTGTTTGGTTGGTGTGTCGCGATGGACGATGGATGTGCCTGGCTGTACGCCGTTCAGCCATGGCCCGAGGTGTCGCCGGGAGAACCGGCTTGGACTCGTTTCTTGGTTCGGGCCAGGTAGGCCGCTCCCACCAGTACCACCAGCAGATGGACCGACACGATTTCAAATGGCAGTAGGTACCCGGAATTTCCCCCTTGTCCGGCCCCACCCACATCGGGCCGAGCCCCCAGCAGCGCCAGCCCAATCCCGCTGGCTCGCTCGTCGGTGCGCGGGTAGCGCCGGGCCAGGCGCACTTCGTCACCATCGCTCACCAGGGCCGAGCCGGTGCTTCCCTCGGGCAAGGCGGCGATCAGATATTCGTTGAAGCGAGGTTCCTGGTTGAGGTATTCCACCCATTGGGCCGCGGTTGGGAGTGCTGCGCCACCCTCAGGGTAAAACACGAGGCGATCTCCACTCGCAGGTTCGTCTTGAAAGCGGATCACCGTGCGATCCCAAGGGTCGCCATTGGGCTGGTTCGGCTCCTTGGCTTGCACGATCACGGTGCCTTCGAGCCCGTTGGCGGCCACGGTGGCCCCCCAAGGATTGGGCAGTGGCGCCGCTCGCCAGTCCTCAACGGTAAATGCCACCTGCAACAGCAGGGCCAAGAGTGAACCGCCGACAATGGCCCCCAGCACCCATTCGCCGCCGCTGGTTCGCATGGAGACAAAGGGCCCTTGCGCGGTGAGCATCACCCCGAACACCAGCAGCACGAGTGTGCCGCCCACGTAGATCATCAGTTGCATGGCGCCGACAAAGACGGCATCGGCCAGGAAGAACAGGCCCGCCGTGGCGCCCAGGGAAAGGATCAGGTAAAACGCCATGCGGACGATGTTGCTCGACACCACCACCGCCACGGCAAACGTACACGTGACCAGCCCAAACAACAGAAACAGGACACTGTGCCAATTGATCACGGGCGGGCCTCCAGAGCAGCGGCGTCCGCGAGACGCCGGGCCATGCGTGGAACATCGGCCGTGGAACCGTTACCTCCGTCGCCAAGTGGAACCGTCCCTTGCACCCCGAGGGCCGGAGCCGCATCGGTCGGTGCCCTGTTGGCCGGCTCTACGTCGGCCGGATCTCGGTCGGCCCTGGGGCGGGCAGCTGGCGCCGCGGCTTCCCATGACGCGGGCGGGGACATTGCGGCGGCTCTTGAGGGCTGCTGGCCGCCGATCATCCCGGCCTGCATAGGCGGCCGGATGAAGGTTTCCGACTGGTCGCGAACGGCGCCGTAGGGCTGGGCCGGGGCGAAGATCAAACCGCCGGGCACAAAGTAGCTCCAGATGGTTGCGCCCAGGAAGGTGAAGCAAACGATCGGCATGCAGTATTTCAGGCAAGTCTTCATCACCTGGTCGATGCGGAGTCGCGGCAGCGTCCAGCGTACCCACATCATCACCGTTACCAGGATCACACTCTTGAAGATGAAATTGGCTACGCCGGCCACGTTCGCGAGGAAACCGCCCCAATGGAAAGGCTCGCCGCGGCTTTGGTACGCGAGCGGTTCCAGAATCGGGATCGGCCCGTTCCAGGCCCCCAGGAACAGCACGACGCCCACCCCGCTGACCAGGAACATCGAACCGTACTCGGCCATGAAGAAGAAACTCCACCGCAGGCCGGAGTACTCGGTATGGAAACCGGCCACCAGTTCGCTTTCGGCCTCAGCCAGGTCGAACGGGGCACGGTTCACGCTGGCCGTCGCACAGGTGAAGAACACCCAGAAAGTGATGAAGGTGAACGGGTCGTGAAATAAAAACCAGTTGGTGAACCAACCTCGCTGCATGTCGCCAATGGCCGAAAGGTCCATTGTCCCGGCGACCACCACCGGCACGATCACCGACAGCCCCAGCGGCACTTCGTAACTGACCACCTGAGCCGCTTCGCGCATGCCGCCAAACAGCGACCACTTGGAGCCCGAGGCATACCCGGCCAGGATCACGCCAAAGACTTCCAACCCCAGCAGGGCCAGGAGCAGAAAGGCGCCGATCGTGGTGGCGATGGCATTCCAGCCGCTGGCAAACGGCAGCACCATGAAGGCCGCGTACGAGGCGCAAAAACTGATGTAGGGAGCCATGCGGAAGAGCATTCCGTCGGCGCCCTTGGGCATGGTGTCTTCTTTGGAGAGCAGTTTGAGTCCGTCGGCCAGGGTCTGGAGCCAACCGAATTTGCCGCCGACCCGCGTGGGGCCCAGGCGGTCCTGGATACGGCCGCAAACTTTGCGCTCCTGCCAAATAAAGAACAGGGCGCCGACTGCGATCACGTTGATCAGCAAGAAGGCGTGCAGCAGCGCGGCCAGCGTATAGGCTAGCCATTCCGGCATGTAGAGCGACAGATGTTCCGCCACCGCCAGTTCCTATCCGGCGCCGGTGCCGATGGATTCCGCACCCGGAAACTGTACCGCTACCGGCAGAGTATGTCGGACGATTCGCGACCCAATGAGGCCCGTGAAATATGGCACAAGCTCTAGGGGGGATTCAATACCCCCATCAGAGGGGTTTTGTTCGCGGATTCCCCCTGGCGAACAGCCACGGACATAGCCCGCTCGTCCGCTCCAACCGCCGTACCTATCACGGTTTCATTGGCTCGCCCCGCGTACCCAATGAAAGCCAAACTCGCCCAGCGTTCCAAACCTGTGTGTCTGGTCGTGGGCAACGCTGCGGGCGATCCACACCAGAGCGTAACGCTCCAAAGGGTGGATTTTCCGCGCCGGGCATTTCAACATGCCGGGGGCCCGATCGCAACTATCTATTGAACAAAATGCAGCAAACTCCCAGTGGTGGGGGGCTACGAACTGCCTATTGGCCGGATGAGGGAATTTGGCAAACCCAAAGGCCGGCACGGATCGCAGACTGGCGCAGCTCCCCGATTGTGCCCTGGCCGCTGGCCCTCTACGATGAAGCGTGCCGCAATCAGCCGACAAGGTGAAGGCGGTATTTCCATTGGCCCGGCACGCTACGGTTGGGCCGTGGCCACGCTTTGGACCAACTCCTCGCCGCTGCTTCGCAAGCGGTGGCGAGGGGAAACTGTTTACTACGTCTGCTCCCAGGAACTCATGGCCAAGGACTTTCTCAAGGATTGTCGCGACGAATACGACATCGTGATCATCGGCAGCGGCTTGGCCGGGCTGACGGCGGCCAACACGCTCGCCAAGGCCGGCTACTCCGTTCTGCTGCTGGAGCACCATTATCAATTGGGCGGCATGGCCACGTGGTTCAAACGCCGCGGCGGTCACATTTTCGATATTTCACTGCACGGTTTTCCTGTCGGCATGATCAAAAGCTGCCGGCGGTACTGGACGCAGGAAATTGCCGATTCCATCGTGCAGCTCAAGGGGATTCGGTTCGACAATCCCATGTTCTCGCTGACCACGACTTTCAATCGCGAAGACTTCACGCGGTTGCTGGTCGAGCGGTTCCAGGTCCCGACCGAGAACGTCCAGGCGTTCTTCGACACCGCCCGATCGATGAACTTCTACGACGACCAGAACGCCACGGCGGGCCAGTTGTTCCAGCGTTTCTTCCCGGGCCGCGAAGATGTGATTCGCCTGTTGATGGAGCCGATCACCTACGCCAACGGTTCCACGCTGGAAGACCCGGCCATCAGCTACGGCATCGTGTTTTCCAACTTTATGTCCAAAGGTGTGTTTACCTTTGAAGGCGGGACCGATCGCCTGATCGGGCTGATGAAGCAGGAACTGCTGGCCAATGGGGTCGACCTGCGTATCCGTTGCGAGGCCCAGCGCATCCATACGGAGCATCACCCGTTACGAGGCACGCGCGTCACCGGGATTACGGTCAATGGCCGCCGCATCCAAGCCCGCGCCGTGATTTCCAACTCCAATTTGAAGTCCACCATTTTCAACCTGGTGGGCGAGGAGGCATTCGACCGCGATTTCATCGACGCGGCCCGGGCCGTTCGCCTGAATAACTCCAGTTGCCAGGTTTACATGGCGCTGAAGCCGGGCGACCTGATCGACGAGAGTTGCGGCGACCTGCTGTTCAGCTCTACGGCCCCCGTATTTCGCACCGATCTGTTGTTGAGCCGCGACATCACCAGCCGCACGTACTCGTTCTACTACCCCAAGACACGGCCCGGCAGCAACCGTTGCCTGATCGTTTCCAGCACCAATGCCCGATACGAGGATTGGATTGGCCTGTCTGAAGAAGCCTACCTGGCGAACAAGCAGGACCTGATTGAAACGACGCTGGATGCCGTGGAAAAGTACGTACCCAATATCCGTGAGCGGATCGACCACGTAGAAGCGTCCACGCCATGCACCTTTGAACGCTACACCCGGCACCTGCAAGGCGCCAGCTTCGGTACCAAGTTTGAAGGCCTGGCGGTCAGTCGCGGTCTGCCCGAGCAAGTGGCTGGGCTGTATCATGCCGGCAGCGTAGGGATCATCATGTCGGGCTGGCTGGGGGCCGTGAACTACGGAGTGATCGTAGCCAACGACGTGGACAGCTACCTGATGAAAACGTTTGGCGCGCCGATGCCGGCCGAGGCCGGAGCAGGCGAGTAACGAGCCCTTCCTGGTTGGCAACGGCGGCGGCTTGCAACCGGCGCAGGGGCGTAACCGCCCATTAACGTGGCTGCTGAAACGCTTAACCGCGGCAGGGCCAACCGGCCATCCTCCCAGGCCAGATGCGTCGCTTGGTGCTGCATGTGTGGCAGTACGGGATTCTGTGGACAGACCTATCCTTGGCGCGGCCTCCTTCGACGGCAACTTCCTATCCACGGCCAGTTATGGCAAAAATTCTCATCACTTCGGGTCCGACGCGGCAGTATCTCGATCCGGTACGCTATCTGACGAATGCTTCCAGCGGCCGGATGGGTACGGCGCTTGCCGCCGCGGCACAGGAATTGGGCCACCAGGTTATCGTTATCAGCGGCCCCGTCGAAGTCGCCTACCCGCGCGGTGTTGAGGTCATTTCGGTCGTATCCACCGAGGAAATGCTGGCGGCGGCCGAGCAGCAGTTCCCCACGTGCGACGGCCTGATTGGTGCCGCGGCGCCCTGCGATTACCGCCCGGTGATGGTGGCGTCGGGCAAGATTCAAAAGACTGGAGCTCCGCTGGAACTGCGACTGATCGAGACCCCCGACATCGTGGCCACGCTGGGCATGAAGAAAGCCGCCAGGCAATGGGTCGTGGGATTCGCCCTGGAAACCGACGATGCCCGCTTCCGTGCCCTGGTGAAGGCCGAGCAGAAAAGTTGCGACATGATGGTGGTCAACGGCCCGCAGGCGATGCACTCGCCCGACAATCAGGTCGAAATTCTCAGCCGCACGGGCGAAACCTTGGCTCACCTGGCCGGCCCCAAGGAGGACGTGGCACGGGGGATTCTCCAAATCATCCAGCGCGATTTGATCAAGCCCGGGCAGCCGTAGCGGAATCCAAGAAGGCGCCCGCTGGATTCTTTAGCGCTGTCCTGTCGAGGGTGTATCGACTGTGGGCGCCCACATCCTCTCAAAGGCGGAAAACATCAATAGAACAACTGCGCCATATTGAGGCGGTATCGCCCCACGTCATGTAGTGTCACAACGCCTTCAATATCGGCCGTACGAAGATGTTCCGGTTCCACCACCGCGGTAGCTGACGATGTAACCAGCGCGCAGATGGCGCCGGCCGCTTGCATGCTTTGGAGGGTCTCGTTCAATCCGGTTTCAGGCGCGACGACCACGTACCGCCCGGCGGTCTGATCGGCAGGGTCGCTCGGCGCTGCCGTGCCAGGTGCAGCATTGACCGCTTCAGAAACGGCGTCTTGAGAGAGTGCGGCAAAGCCTCCGGCCACGGCCACACCGATGACGTTCCCCCCTCGGGCGATCAGCGTGACTTCCTTCGTAGGTTCATCGATCGGTTGACTCGCCGAGGACGCGGGGGCGTCCAGGTTGCGTATGGCGAAATCGCGGTTCATCACGTGTGCGATGCCTCGTGCGTCGTCGAGCGCGGCTTGCAGGCTATCGGGAACGACATGGCCTCTCCGCACCAGTTTGAGTGTATAGATGCTGTCCGGTGAAAGGGCCTTGCGTACGGCGGCGGCCATGATGGTCGTGATCAATAGAGGGAGAATGATATTGTTATCGTAGGTCATCTCCTGGAGCATCACCATCGCGGTAAGGACGGCCCCGGTGCTGGCACCGACCATGGCCGCCATCCCGGCCAGGGCGAATAAGGCAATGTCCAGCGATGTCCCAGGAAAAATGGCCTGGCAGGCCTGGCCAGACAACCCACCCAGGCAGGCCCCCAGGAACAAAGCTGGGGAGAAAACACCACCCGATCCGCCCGAACCGAGAGTCAGGCAGGTCGCCAACAATTTCAATGCCACCAACAGCAGTAACAGGGCCGGATCCGTGAGCGTACGTCGCAGAACATCCATGATGGTGGCATAGCCGACGCCTTGGACATAGTAATGCCCGGTTGTCAGCATTAGCGAATAGATGATGATGCCGACGCCCAACATACCGAGCATATGGCGCGTATAGGGCCCCAGGGGCAAGCGGTCGAAGAAGTTTTCAAACCAGTAGATGCTGCGCACGAACACCACCGCCGCCAGGCCCAGCAGCGCACCCAGCGGCACAAACAGGGCCAACATCCAAGGGTTGGCCAGGCGAAAGTCGTCGACCATCAGCGGCGGGAACGCGAAGGCTGGCGTTGTGCCCAGCAGCGCCCGGCCGATGTACGTCGCCACCACGGTCGCCAACGTTACGGGCAGTATGTTGCGAACATTGATGCTAACCAGCAGCAGTTCCACGGCGAACAACAGGCCGCCAAGCGGTGCGTTGAACGTAGCTGCGATCCCGGCACCCGCCCCGGCCGCAATCAGCGTGATGCGTTGCCGGTGAGGGATGGACAGGACCTGGCCGAGGGTGGAGCCGAAGGCCGCTCCGATCTGGATGATCGGCCCTTCGCGCCCTACAGAGCCTCCGCTGCCGATGGAAAGCGCCGAGGCGAGGGATTTCACCGCGGCGACGACCGGCCGAATGCGCCCTCCCCCATAATGGATAGCGTCCATGACTTCTGGCACGCCGTGCCCCTTGGCTTCAGGAGCAAAGGTCCGCACCAGCCAAGTGACTCCCAGGGATCCCACCACCGGAACAAGGATAATCGCCATGCCCAAGGGACTGGGGGGCGTATGCGCGTTGGTGTCGTACTGCCACTGGAAGGTATTGAGGAAGAAGGCGTTATGAATGAGGCCGATCAGCATCCGAAACGCCCAGGCCCCCACGCCCGCGATGACTCCGACAGCCACCGCCAGCAGGCAAAGGTGGAGCAGCGATTGTGGTCGTTCCTTGACTTCGCGCATGGCCCCGGCATGCCCGCCCGGATAAGCACGGCGGGTAATGATGAAGGTTTGATCGTTCCCCGATTCCTAGCGGCCATCCAGCCCGGCATGCAGACGGCTCAGAGGACCGCAGGAATGGGCACAGGCGAAGGAGTCCCTCGCCGTTAGCTGCCTGCGGCGACTGCCGTATTGCTGGCCCACTTCCAGGCCGCCGTTAATCGTCGCGACTGTCGCTGGCGAACGCCAGCGCTTTGTCAGAAATGTCTTTACGGCACCAGGCGCCTTGCCAGCGGATGGCTTTCACACCGCGGTAAGCCTGCAGCTTGGCGGCCGCGATGCTGGTACCCGTTGCGGTAACTCCCAGCACGCGGCCCCCGGCGGTGATAATGTCGCCATTGCTGGTTGCCGTGCCGGCGTGAAACACCTTGACGTTGGGGAGGGTTGCCGCTTCGGACAATCCCCGGATCACCCGGCCCGATTCGTATTTGCCTGGGTAGCCTTCGCTGGCCATCACAACGCAGATGGCCGGGTTGGGGCTCCACTGCGGAGGTGCGATTTCATCGAGCCGTTGATCGGCGGCCGCGTCGAGAATTTCAAACAGATCACTCTTGAGCCGCATCAGCAGCGGTTGGCACTCGGGATCACCGAACCGGACATTGTATTCCAGCACCTTGGGGCCCTGGTTGGTGAGCATCAAGCCGGCGTAGAGCACCCCGCGGAACGGCCGTCGGCTGCGTTTCATGGCATGGACGGTGGGCACCAGCACGTGGGCTTCGATCCAATGCAGTTTCTCGGCATCGATCAGCGGGGTGGGGCAATAGGCGCCCATACCGCCAGTATTGGGGCCAGTGTCGCCGTCGTAGGCTCGTTTATGATCCTGGCAGGGAGCCAAGGTAACAATGGTCCGGCCGTCGGTGATGGCAAAGACGCTGACTTCCGGCCCGTCGAGCCGTTCTTCGATTACCAACTGGTTGCCGGCATTGCCGAAGATTTTGTCCTGGGCGATCTGCTTAACCGCGGCGATGGCTTCGTCGCGATTGTTACATACGATGACGCCTTTGCCCGCCGCCAGGCCATCGGCCTTCACCACCACCGGCACGTCCTCGCGGTTGTTCAGGAACGTGAGGGCACTTTCGGGATCGCGGAACGTCCGGTAATCGGCCGTCGGCACGTCGGCATGCCGCAGAAGGTTCTTGCAGAAGACCTTGCTCGATTCCAACTCGGCGGCCGCTTTGGTGGGACCGAACACGCGGAGTTTTTCGGCCTCGAAGGCATCGACGAGCCCCGCCGCCAGCGGTTGCTCGGGGCCGACCACGGTGAGGTGGATTTTTTCCTGCTGGGCAAATTTGATCAGCCGGGGAATATCGGTAGCGGAGATATCGACGTTTTCGGCATCGAGCGCGGTCCCGGCATTCCCGGGAGCCACAAACACCCGTTTGACGTGAGGACTTTGGCGCAGCTTCCAAGCCAGGGCGTGTTCGCGGCCGCCATTGCCAATGACCAGTACGTTCATCGAGTTTTACCTGTAACGATGGTGCGCGCTCTCCAGCCGGCATAGCTTGAGAAACGCCTCGCCGAAATTCGACCGGATGCGGTAGATGGAGGGCAATAGTCCCGGTGATTTGAGTATATCGCTTGCGGTGCAGACGGCCCACGGGCGTAAGCCGAAAACCGCGCAGGCCGTCGCGGACTTGGCGTGCAAATTTGCGGCCACAGTTCGCGCCGGTAGATCGAATTCATCCGCAACCCAGTCGAGGGGTGGTTGGGACCGGGGCTCCGTGGGAACGGGGCTCCATGGGAATTGGGGCGGCGCGGTGCCATTTCTTCCCTGCTGAGCAACGGCGGATAGTGGCCGCTTGAAAAATCCGGCAATCCGCCAGCGAGATTTCGGGGGGGTAACCCATGGCGCGGACCGACTTGCGCAAATCCACGCGGTGGCTTGGTTCAGCAGCGGCCTACCCCCCGGCAGCGGCCTCATTCATCGGTACCTCGAAACAGTAGCGGCTTGTGTGCCGCATGCTGGCTGCGCTTGCCGGTCGGGGGGAATGGGCGGCGTCTAAAGCTGGGTGGGGTTGGGGGCGTCGCCGTATACTTCCTTGGGATCGAACACCTTTTGATCTTCGGTGAACTCGAGCTTGTGGCCGACCGCCTTGCCCGCTTCGCCCACGGGAACGGTGCGATAGAAGCAGGAGCGGTAGCCGACATGGCAGCTTGCCCCGCCTGCGACTTCGACCCGGAGCCAAACGCAGTCCTGGTCGTCGTCGATCCGCAATTCGCGGACGTGCTGCACCAGTCCGCTGGTGGCCCCCTTGTGCCACAGGCATTGCCGGCTGCGACTCCAGTAATGGGCTTCGCCGGTTTCGATCGTTCGGGCCAGCGCTTCCGCATTCATGTAAGCGTGCATCAGCACTTCGCCGCTGGCGAAATCGGTGGTTACCACCGGGATCAGCCCATGTTCATCGAACTTGGGGGCAAGCTCCGTCCCTTCTTCCACCTGTTCGACCGACCGACGCTGGGCAAAGCGCACTTCGCTGCTCATGGAACGCCTTTTGAAGTATCGTGAAACTCTCTCTCGTCCCTCAAGCAGTTCGCACTCGCCCGGTGTTGGGGACGAGTCGGGCGGGTAGTGAGGGGACCTACGATTCCAGCAGGGCGACCGTTGTGCCGCCCCCGGCGCTGCGCGGTGGCAACGTTTCAGGCACCATTTCAAGTGCCAGCGGCAAAGGAGGCGGGGAGTGAGGCTTGGCGGTCGCCGGTTCATCCACCTTGTTCATGTTCATGATTGAGGGGCCGGTGGTCAAGTAGGCCAGCCCGCACGCTTGGGAGGGGAAGCCTCAATCGCCAGTTGCTTGACACTCTGCAATCGTCGCCCGATATTGCCAGGGTGCCACCTGCGCACTTCGGCGGCGGTTCCCGGTGCCGGGAATTGAAGCCCGGCCGCACTGGTGGGCAAACGCTGCCGTTCCTCACGCCCCAGCTTGCTGCGGAGATCGCCGTTTTGAAAGACTTTGAGTATGCCGCCGCTGCCACCGTGGAAGAAGCTGTCAGTCTTCTGGCCGCCCGGGGCGATTCCGCCAGGGTCTTGGCTGGCGGGACTGATATTCTGGTTCAATTACGCGAAGGCCTGCGCAGTGCCGACCTGCTGGTCGATATCAAGAAAATTCCGGAACTGACCTCGCTGGAATTCAGCCCCGAGCAGGGTTTGAAGCTGGGGGCCGCCACACCGTGCTACCGCATTTACGGCGATGAGCGACTCAGGACGTCCTATCCGGCCCTGTGCGACGCCACGCGGATCATCGGCGGTTGGCAGATTCAGAGCCGTGCCAGCGTGGGCGGAAACCTGTGCAATTCGTCGCCGGCGGCCGACTCCATTTCCGCCTTGATCGTCCATAACGCCACGTGCCAGATTGCCGGCCCTGGCGGTGTGCGGGAGTTGCCCGTCGAGCAGTTCTGCACCGGCCCGGGGCGCAATGTTTTGGAGCGCGGCGAGTTCCTGGTTTCGTTAACCTTTCCGCCCCCGGCCCCCCGCAGTGGAGCCCATTACTTGCGGCACATTCCGCGCAACGAGATGGATATTGCCGTGGCCGGCGCCGGTGCCTGGCTGGCATTAGACGAATCGGGCCGCATCGCCGGCGCGAGAGTGGCGCTCTCGGCCGTGGCGCCGACGGCGAAGTTCGCCGCTGAGGCGAGCCAGTACCTGATTGGCAAGGCCCCCGAGGACGACGTGTTCCGCGAGGCGGGCGAATTGGCCAAGAAAGTCGCCGCCCCCATCACCGACATGCGTGGCCCGGCCGAGTATCGCATCCACCTGGCGGGAGTCCTCGTTCGCCGCGCCCTGGCCAAGGCGACCGAGCGTGCTCAAGCCGGATACTAACCACCAAATCGTCTTACGATTCCTGTGACCTGAGCACCTGGACCGGCGGCCCGGGGGCGGCAGGTGCCCATAACCGACCAATGATCCACCAACTTGCAGGCCCGCGACATCTATGGGACAGCGAATTCACGTTACCACCACGATCAACGGCGAGTCGGTTGACTTTTTGTGCGAAGCCCGGCAGAGCCTGCTGGAAGTCCTGCGCGACGAACTGCGACTGACCGGCACCAAGGAAGGATGCAACAACGGAAACTGTGGCGCATGCACGGTCTTGATGAACGGCCTGCCGGTGGATAGCTGCCTGGTGTTGGCGGTTGAAGCCGAAGGGGCTGCGATTGAAACCGTGGAAGGGATCGCCTGCGAGGGCCAATTGCACCCGCTACAGCAGTGCTTCCTGGAAGGCGCGGCGTTGCAGTGCGGCATTTGTACGCCCGGTTTCCTGGTGGCCGCAAAAGCGCTGCTGGACAAGAATCCCAGCCCCACCGAGCGCGACATTCGCTTCGAACTGGCCGGCAATATCTGCCGCTGCACCGGGTACGACAAGATCGTCCGCGCGGTGCAAGACGCTGCCGAGCGAATGGCCGCCAGTCGTTAACTTCTCAGCGCGCTTCCGCCCCCCCGATCATCTTCCTCGCACACCACCTATCAGCACCATGGCTACGATCGACCAACCCCAGTCCGATACCGCCGATAAGCAGTACAAGGTGTTGGGTACCCGGCCCATCCGGCATGACGGTGCCGACAAAGTCACCGGCCGTGCCATCTACGCGGCCGACTTCCAACTGACCGGCATGTTGCACGGCCGCATCCTCCGCAGCCCACACGCTCATGCCCGGATCAAGTCGATTGACACGTCGGCAGCCGAGGCGCTGCCGGGCGTGATGGCCGTTTGCACGGCGGCCGATTTTCCCGACGTCAAAGACAAGATCGCTGAACTGGGCGAAGGGGCGGTTAACCTGGCGCACCTCTCGGCCAACGTCATGGCGCATGGCAAGGCGCTGTACCGGGGCCATGCCGTGGCGGCTGTGGCGGCCAAGAGCCCGCATATCGCTGAAGAGGCGCTCAAGCTGATTCGCGTGGAGTACGAAGTGCTCCCGCACGTGCAGTGGGTGCTGGATGCCATGCAGGACGATGCCCCGCTGCTGCACGATAACGTGTACACCGAAGGGCTGGGCGGGAAGATGAGCGACCGCCCCAGCAACATTGCCAAGCATCTCCACTTTGAGCAGGGCAACGTCGAGGAAGGTTTCGCCCAGGCCGACCTGGTGATCGAACGCGAGTTCAAGACGGCCACGGTCCACCAAGGCTACATCGAGCCGCACGTGTCGGTGGCGCTGTGGAACCAGGATAACCGCCTCACGGTTTGGACCGCGACACAGGGGTCGTTCACGGCCCGGCAACAGACGGCCGAGCTGCTCCAGATTCCCGTTTCCGACGTCACCGTGGTGCCCTGCGAGATCGGCGGCGGTTTCGGCGGCAAAATCGCCGTGTATCTGGAACCGGTGGCGGCCGTGCTGAGCCGCAAGACCGGGCGGCCGGTCAAAATTGTGATGAGCCGGGCCGACGTGTTCGAAGGCACCGGCCCCACTCCGGCATCGTTCATTCGCGTGAAGCTGGGGGCCACGCGCGACGGCAAGCTGGTTGCCGGCCAGGCTTATCTCGCCTACGACGCCGGGGCGTTCCCCGGCGGCGTGATCGGTCCCGGCTGCATGTGCATCTTCAGTTGTTACGACATTCCCAACGCCGTGGTCGATGGCTACGACGTCTGCCTCAACAAGCCCAAGACGCAAGCCTATCGGGCACCGGGCGCCACGCAAGCGGCGTTTGCCTGCGAGACGGTGGTTGACGAACTGGCCGAGCAACTGGGGATCGACCCGATCGAGTTCCGCCTGAAAAACGCCGCCAAGGAAGGCACCCGCCGGGTTGATGGGCCGGTCTATCCGCGCGTGGGCTTTATTGAAACGCTCGAAGCTGCCCGCAACAGCGATCATTACCAGAGCAAGCTTTCCGGCCCGAACCGCGGCCGCGGCATCGCTTCCGGCTTCTGGTTCAACGTGGGCCTGAAGAGCGCGGCCTCGGCCAGCGTAAATCCCGACGGCACCGTGACGCTGGTCGAAGGCTCCACCGATATCGGCGGCACACGCACCACCGTGGCCATGCAGTTGGCCGAAACGCTGGGCATCGCGGCCGAGGATGTCTTCCCCCGCGTGGAAGATACCGATGGCGTCGGCTACACCGATGTCACCGGCGGTAGCCGTGTGACCTATGCCACCGGGTTAGCTGCATATCACTGCGGGCTCGACATCATCAACCAGATGAAAGAGCGGGCAGCCATCCTTTGGGAGTGCGAGCCTGGCGACGTCGAGTTTGCCGGCGGTACCTTCACCGGGCCCGGCCAATCCGCTACGTTCAAAGAACTGGCCAAACGCCTGCTGGATACCGGCGGCGGGATCGTGGGCAGGGCGAGCGTCGATGGCGGCGGAGCCACCAACGGTTTTGGCACCCACATTGTCGATGTCGAAGTGGACCCGGACACCGGCAAAGTAACCATCCTTCGCTACACGGCCATTCAAGATGCCGGCAAGGCCATCCACCCCAGCTATGTGGAAGGCCAGATGCAAGGCGGGGCCGTCCAGGGAATCGGCTGGGCGCTCAACGAAGAATACTTCTACGATGACGAAGGCCGGATGCGCAACGCCAGCATGCTCGATTATCGTATGCCCACCGCGCTCGATGTGCCGATGATCGAAACGATCATCGTAGAAGTGCCCAACCCCAAGCATCCTTACGGAGTCCGCGGCGTGGGCGAGACGCCCATTGTTCCGCCGCCCGCCGCGATTGCCAACGCCATCTATCACGCCGTGGGCGTACGGATGTGCGAATTGCCAATGCAGCCGCACAAAGTGTGGATGGCCGTGGCTAGCAAGGAATAGCCCATCACGGCGCGCGCTGGAAAATGGAAAACTTCCCGCACTGATCGTGCGACGACCAGACATTGGCGGCGCAACAATCAAGATTATGCGGGCGGCATGGCGCTCGTCGCGTGCGGCCTCATCCGCCTTGAGCGCTTCGTGACGCAACAATCAAGATTATGCGGGCGGCAGCACAGAGCCGAAAATTGCCGGGGCGTCGAACCGTTGCGTCGTCTTGCGACTGTTCGCTGGTCCGAACCTCGATTGCGGTTCCACACACTTGACCGATCTTCACGACTACGATTACGAGCTTCCCAAGGAACTGGTCGCACAGTATCCGTTGCCAGTCCGTTCCGATGCTCGATTGCTGGTGGTTCACCGCAGGAGTGGTGAACTGGATCACCGCCATGTGCGGCACTTGCCGGAGATTTTGCAGTCTGGCGACGTGCTGGTGGTGAACAACACCCGCGTGTTGCCCGCCCGGTTGATCGGTCGCCGGACGGAAACCGGCGGTCGCTGGGAAGGGCTATTCCTTTCGGCTCAGGCGGAAGGCACTTGGCAGATTCTTTGCAAGACCCGAGGGCGGCTGACGCCTGGCGACCGTGTCACGCTCTTGGATCGGCTGGGCGATGATGCGGGTGAACTGACGCTGCTCGCCCGGCTTGCTGGAGGGGTTTGGGCGGTTCGGCCGCCTCAAACGGGTGAAGCCGCGGAGGTTCTGCTGCGCCGCGTGGGCCGCATCCCGCTGCCGCCGTACATTCGCGGCGGCGAGATGGAAGAAAGCGACCTCACGCGCTACCAGACTGTGTATGCCGCCAATCCCGGTTCGGTCGCGGCCCCTACGGCGGGGTTGCACTTTACACCGCAGTTGCTTCAGCAGTGTCGTACCGGTGGCATTGGCATGGAGCAGGTCACGCTGCACGTGGGGCTGGATACGTTCCGACCCATTCAGGGAGATTCGCTCGACGAGCATCCCATGCACAGCGAGTGGGGTGAATTAAGCGCCTCGGCAGCCGAGAATCTGCTGGCCGCCAGGGCCGGCGGGGGGCGGATCGTGGCCGTGGGTACCACGTCGGTTCGGGTGTTGGAAACCGCGGCAGCTTCGGGCCAGATCGAGGCCTGGTCGGGCTTCACCGACCTGTTTATCCGCCCCGGTCATACCTTCCAGGCCGTGGATGCGCTGCTGACGAATTTTCACCTGCCGCGGACCACGTTGCTGGTGCTGGTGCGGACCTTTGGCGGCGACGACCTCATTCGCAAGGCGTACGAAGAAGCCGTGCGGGAAGAATACCGTTTCTACAGCTATGGCGACGCCATGCTGATCCTGTGAGCGGAGTCCCGGCAGATACTACCGGCCAGCGGGAAGGTGAGGCCCAACCCGCTGGGCGATTCCGATTGCTTATCCCTGTGGTTCAGTCATCCGCCACGGATCGAGGGCTTCGTTCAGCGTATCCTCGGGCAGCACCTGCTTTTCGTGGCACAGTTCGCGGATGGTCTTGCCGGTCTTGAAGGCTTCCTTGGCCAGGGCCGCGGCTTTCTCGTAGCCGATGTACGGGTTGAGACTGGTCACCATCGACAGGCTTTTTTCCACCGCCGCCGCACAGGCTTCTTCGTTGGCTTCCAAGCCTTGGGCGCATTTCTCGACGAAGGCATTCACCGCGCCAGTCATCAGGGCGATGCTTTCCAGCGTGGTCTGGCCCATCACCGGCATCATGATGTTGAGCTGGAAGTTCCCGCCAGCCGCGCCGCTGATGGCAATGGTCTGGTCGTTCCCCATCACCCGGGCCGCAACCTGCATCAGGCTTTCGCACATCACCGGGTTCACCTTGCCAGGCATGATCGAGCTGCCGGGCTGAAGATCGGGAATGATAATCTCGTAGAACCCGCATCGGGGCCCGGAACCGAGCCAGCGGATGTTGTTCGCCACGTTGAACAGTGTGGAGGCGATAGCCCGTAACTGCCCATGGCATTCCACCAGGCCGTCGCGCTGGGCGTTGGCTTCGAAGTGGTTCTCGGCTTCGACGAACGGGATGCCGGTTTCTGCGGCCAGTACTTCGGCCACTCGGCGGCCAAACTCAGGATGGGTATTGATGCCCGAGCCCACCGCGGTGCCACCCACGGGCAACTCCAACACGGCCCGCTGAGCTTGCCGGGCTCGCTCCACGGAGAGCTGCAGTTGCCGGGCAAAGCCGCCAAATTCCTGGCCCAAGCGGAGCGGCGTGGCGTCGGCCAGGTGAGTCCGGCCGATCTTGATGATCTTGTCCCAGGCCTGGGCCTTCTCGGCCAGCACGTTGGCGAAACGCTCCAGCGCCGGGATCAGCTTCTGGCCGATTTCCGCCGCCACGGCCACGTGAATTGCGGTGGGGAAGGTGTCGTTGGTGCTTTGCCCCATGTTGACGTGGTCGTTGGGATGCACCGGTTTCTCGGCAGCGAAGCGGTCGCCCCCCAAGAGCTCAATCGCCCGGTTGGAGATGACTTCGTTGACGTTCATGTTGCTCGATGTGCCCGAGCCGGTTTGAAACACGTCGATCGGGAACTGGCAGTCGAACTTGCCTTCGGCCACGTCGCGGCAAGCGGTCAGCAGGGCTTCCACTTGCTGTTCGTTCAGCGGGTTCTTGCCCGAGCCCGAGAGCTTACCGAGATCGCGGTTGGCTACCGCGGCGGCGTATTTCACCAGCCCCATAGCATGAATCAAGGCGGGGGGTAGCGTCATGCCCGAGATCGGAAAGTTCTCGACGGCCCGCTGCGTTTGGGCTCCGTAGTAAGCCTGGGCAGGAACCTGGACCTCGCCCATGGAGTCGCGTTCGATGCGGTATTCGGCCATCGGTTGCCTTCCTGTTTGTGAGTAGCCCTGGATGAATCGGCCCTGGCGTCGACGGCGCGGCAGGCCCGCCCGCGCTGGGGATGCCGGAAGAAAACGGCGATTGTGCCGATTCCCCCCACTTTCTGCAAGCGGCGCACCACCGGGTGGACTGCCGACAGGCCCTGCCATCGGCAGCGCCGGGCATCACACGCAGCACGCGTTTGTGCGGCCTTCTGGTTGCCGGCAAGCAGCGCAAGGCACTGGTGCAAACGCGGGCAGGTGATCCCCTCGCGCTACCCGCGTTACCCTGGGCATTTCTCGCCTTGCAACCTGGCAGGGTCGTGCCCATTGTCGGTATGCGCCGGATCGCCGGCTTCCCGGGAATGCCCGTTTTGTGCCTGGTCGGCCGAGGTTTTGGACAAGGCACTTTCTGCTGCGCCATTGTGGGACGCATTGTGGGGCACCATGTCCAACGCCCCATCGCCGACGGCGGTACCGACACCTTGTGGGATCGGGCGAGGAGCAGGCGTGCGCCTCTTGCGTGTTCGCTTGCGTTGTAAACCGGGGCCCTTGTGGTGGCGACTGTTCAGTAAGTAGGCCGTGCAAATCAGCGCCAGCAGGCTGGCGATGCCCAGGAACATGGTCGGGTACGGGGGCAGTCCAGCAGCCTCGGCACCGTACAGCATCATGCCGGCCATCGGTGCGCCGATCAGGTTTCCCAGGTCGAACATGGCCAACATGACCGTCACGCCTAGCCCGCGGTACCGTGTGGGAAACGACGTACTGCCGCCGCCCGTCACCGATGGGAACAAGAACGCGTGCGCAAACCCGGCCAGCAGCCCTGGAATGACCAGGTGCCAGGTTGTCGAAACCACCAGGTACAGCACGACACTCAGTGCCAGGCAACTCAGGCCGATCATGACCATTGGCCGGATACCGATTTGTTCCGGGGCGCGGCGGGTCAAGAACCGCGTGATGAACGCCGTGGGGGCATACACCCAGAAGAACACCATGATCCCGCTGATGCCGAGCGTTTCCGTGAACGGGCGGAGGTAAGCCGTGGGCAGGTTCACGCCGATGCCCACACCGACGGCCACCAGCAGCAGCACTCCGGGATGATAGCGTCGCAGCAACCACAGCAACGGGGGTTGGCGGCGTATCTGGGGACGGATCTCCCCGCGTGTCGCGAGCAGCGAAAAGACACAGGCGATTACGCCCAGCAGGCCGGCCACGTCGAACATGGCGTCAACATGCCAGCGGTCGATGGGCCCGGCGCCGAAGATGCCGTAGTCGCCAATCAATGTTCCGCCGAGCATCCCCAGAAAGCCCGAGGTGCCAAGCATGCCGATAACTTCAGCGACGCGGGAAACGGGAACTCGGCTGGAGACATACGTGATGGAGGCCCCGAACGTGCCTGCCACGGCACTGCGGAATATGATCTGAAGCACATAAACCGCCGGACCGTCGACCGTTTCCACCAGTCGATGCGCAAAGCACACCGCGGCAAACACGGCGACCGACCAAAACCAGACTTGCCGGGCACCAATGCGGATAATGCACACGCCTTGGGCCAGTCGCATGACGAGGCTGCCGACCATGCCCACGCCGACAATCCAGCCCAAGTCGGTTTCGGTGCCGCCCAGCACCTTCACATAGTCGGAGTACCGATAGAGCAAGCTGATGGCCACCATGATGGCCAGGTTGCCGATGTACGCAAACCAGAAGGGCAGACCGTAGGGCGCACCCAAAGATTCAGCCATCCCTGCAAGTTCAGGGAGTGGCTCAATTTGCAACGCTTGTGGGTCGAGTTCGCCACGCGGCGAAGGAGGGCCCTTCATGAGGATAGAGCGGGGGTAGGCAGGGGTGGGTTCGCTGCGATTATAACGCGCGGCTTGCTTGAGGCGATACCAGCAAACGGCCAGAAGCACGCTAGCATCACGGCATCATCGACAGCCGCTTTGCGTAATCGGTTCCAAGTAGTGCGGTCACCGTACCTTGCGTTGGGTACACCGGACTGAAATCGTCCTTGTTACTGTGCAGGAGCCATTGCAAGCAGGGTGCCGCGGGTGGTGCCTTCCGCCCGTCGTGGCTGTCGCCGCCAACGGGACACTTGGCCGCGACGGAATGTTCGCCAAGTTTTCGGATGTTGAAGTTGCCGTCTGGCCTGGCACCTACCGCACGGTACGCAGAGCCGTGGCCCATCGCGACATGCACGTGGAAGAGAGCAAGTTACTCCGGGAACTGCCCCAGCGCTTGCCAATAGTCCGGTAGCGCCGCCGTGACGCACACCTGTTCCTTGCTCGTGGGGTGGCGGAACGTCAGCCGCCGACCGTGCAGGGCAATCGCACGCGCGCGCGGGTCGTCGACCACAGGGCCAAAGGGCACCGCAGAACCATATTGTTCGTCGCCCAAAATGGCGTGCCCCCGCGACGCGGCTTGCACCCGGATTTGATGGGTTCGCCCGGTTTCGAGCACGATCTCCAACCAGGTTCCAAAGCTGGCCCGGTCCAGTACCCGATAGTGCAGCACGGCCAGTTGGGCGTCGGGATGCTCTGGCGGTACGATCTCGGCGTGGGCGCGGCCGGGTACTTTGCGCATGAAGTCTTGCCAGGTCCCGCGGTCGGGTTCGACGGTGCCGGCAACGCAGGCCCAGTACACTTTCTGCACTTCGCGGTGTTCGAACTGCTCGGCCAGACGTCGCGTGGCCTTGCGCGTGGTCGCGAAGACCATCGCGCCGGAAACGGGCCGGTCCAGCCGATGCGGTACGCCCAGGTAGATGCGCTCTGCCGGGGCCGCCAAAGCAAGTTGCCCCTTCAGCCGGGTTTCAAGGCTGTCGATGCCCGGCGGTGCCTGCGTGGCCACCCCGGCCGGTTTGCAGACGACGATGCAGGGGCCTTGCTGGTACAAAACGGTAACGTCGGGAATTGCGCTCATCATCGGGAATGTTATAACAGCTTGCCGCACTTTGCGCCGCGGAGCGCAATGTGTCCCACCCCAACACCGTCCAGAATGAACGATCCTTTGCCTGCTTCGCTGGAACAGATTCTTTTGCGGCTGCAAGCTGTGCTCAAGGCCCTGCACCTGGGCGTGTGGCTGGTGTTGTGCGAGTACGTGCTGCTGGCGATCTCGCCACCGCTGGAACTGCCGCTGGGCATCACGGCAGCCGTGGCAACCGCGGCCGCCACGGCTGCGCTATTGGGCCGCCTGGGGGCCTCTCGCTGGGAACCGCGCAGCCAGGTACAACGGGCAACCTACACAGCGATTGCACTGGAAGTATTCACTTTGCTGGGAGCCGGCGGTTTTGTGCTGATGCAGTTTCGGCCAGCCATTCCAGAAAATGCCGAACTGCGGCTGCTACAGGTTATGGCGCTGGCACAGTTTGTATCGGGTGTGATGCTGGTGCCATTTTTGGCGCGAACCACCGGGCGGCTGGGTGCCAGACGATTTCGCCCGCTGCTGGCTGCCGTTCTCTATTGGGCCGAAGGGGTGATCTTGTCGGCCCTGGTTTGTTGGGGTGTCTCTTATTTTACAGAAGCGACGTTTGTCACCATCTTTGGCTACGTAGGACCGATCTTGGCCGCGGGCTTCCAATTGGCCCAGTGGAATGTACTGGTGGGGTTAATGCGGTTGGTTCAACACGGGGCCGACGCCGCAGCCACGATTGTTGAGGCAACTCGCCGAGGCGAGGCTGGATCGGCAACCGGTGGCCCGCGAGATGAACCCCGGGGCGCATCTGAGCAAGCGCCAGACGACCAACCCGGTGGCCTGAGGGGCAGGCGCGGCCTCGATCCTGGACCGGGCGACGACGGTGCGCAGGGGGAAGACCCTGCGTGCGAAAGTGCTGAGGACGAAAGCGCTGAGGGTGAAAGCGCTGAGGATGAATGCGCTGAGGATGAAAGCGCCGAAGATGAAAGCGCTGAGGACGAAAGCGGCTCGCCCAATCACCGGCGCCACCCGGCAACAGACACGCCGCCGCAAGATGAAGCCGGTTCTACCGGCTGAATTCTGCCACGCACCTTGGCAGGGATGTAGGCAACTTGCCGTGCACGCCGGCGCAAACGCTACAACCGCTACGGCGGTTCCGACGGTGGAGGTATTGGCGTTGCTTGCGGCGCACTAAGGGCAAGCTAACTTTGGAAGGCACCTCGGCACAGTATGCCATCACGTTGTAAACGGGGCCGCCATCCCGGCTTTGGACTCCACTATGGAAATGTCAGGTCCCAAGGTACTGCTGGTTGACGACGATCCGGTCATGCTTCGCCTCACCAAGGCGATGCTGGAATCGGGCGGATACCACACGCGCCTTGCCACCAGCGGCCAGGAAGCGCTCGCGCAAATTCAAGAAGATTGCCCGCATTATCTGCTGACCGACTGGATGATGCCCGGCCTGACCGGCCCGGAACTTTGTCGGATCGTGCGGCAGATGAACCTGCCGCACTACGTGTATATCTTGATGCTGACGGGCAAGACCGGCTCAAACTTTCTGGTGGAAGGTCTGGAAGCCGGGGCCGACGACTTCCTCACCAAGCCAGTCAAGCAGGGGGAACTACTGGCCCGCATGAAGGCCGGCGCCCGCGTCCTGCTCCTGGAACAGCGGCTCAACGAGCTGGTGCGGAGCGATCCGCTGACGGGCATTTATAACCGCCGGGCCTTCCACGAGCAGGCCCAACGCGAATTCCGCCGCGCACGCCGTTACAAGCTGAAACTGTCGGCGGTGATGATCGATATCGACTACTTCAAGAAGATCAACGATACCCACGGCCATCCCGTCGGCGACCAGGTGCTGCGGCACGTTGCCCGGATGTTGCAAGCCACGGTTCGCGACAGCGACTATGTCTGCCGCTTTGGCGGCGAAGAGTTCTGCGTGCTGCTGACAGAAACCAGCGAGGAAGACGCCAAACGTTGGGCGGAGCGGGCACGCGAAATGCTCTCCCAGCTTGAAATCCCCACAGGCAAATCCACGATCAAGATCACGGCCAGCATGGGCGTGGCGGGATTGCTCGACGATACCAAGGACATCGACGCCTTGATCGATGCCGGCGACCAGGCGCTGCTGGTTGCAAAGCAGTCGGGGCGTGATCGCGTGGTTTGCTACCGCGCGCTGTGCGAAGCCGGCAACTTTATCGCGCCCCAGCAGCACGGCATGTTCCAGGACCTCACAGCCCGGAACATGATGACTTCGCTGGTGTCTTGCCTGCGCGACGACGAATCGGTAGGACAAGCGGCCGATTTCTTCCTGCGGTTCCGCGTCAATTCGTGCCCTGTGGTGGACGCATCGGAACGCCTGGTGGGCATCCTGTCTGAGAAAGACGTGCTCACGGCCATGTCCACGCCGGATACCTGGACCAGGCCGGTCCGCGACATCATGAAGCGAAACGTGGTCTGCTTCGACGAAGAAACCCCGGCCGGGGTGATCTTTGATTTCCTGTGCCGGGTTTCGATCCGCCGCGTGATCGTGGTCCGCGATGGCAACCCTCGCGGCATGATTAGCCGCGGCTCGTTCCTGCGCTGGTACAACAATTTCCTGCATGCGAACGGCAGGTGCGACGGGGCGCCGCGCAAGGCGGCAATCGCTCAAGACTCCACGGACCGTTCCTTGCGGCCGCTGGTCCAAGCCTTAACGACCGAGGCCGAGGTGCTCCGCGATGCACTGGGCGGGCGCGCGGAAGAGGTGCTGCCGGAAGTCATTGACCGTACCAGCCGGATGCAGGAGCTCATCAACGACATCCTGGCGAGCATGTCCAGTTCGCCGCTCGATAACGAGATCACGGGGGCCGCATCGTTCTAGTCGGGGCCGACTCCGTACCGCTCACACCCAGCAATCGGACCCATGGCAACCCTCGGCACAATGCAGCCTCGTGGTAGGGATCAAGGGTGGCGCAAGCTCCAGGGTGGCAATCCACCTGGACCTCCGGCCTTGCACTCCCGCCCGTCGCCCAGCGGCGGCAGCCAGCAACGCTAACGAATCATTCCGCCCGGGCCGCCGCAAGAGAGCAGGGCGGAGCCAGAGCCACCCGATGTTGATCCCACTGATTCTTACCGTCGCGGTTGCCAACCTGCTCATTGGGTTCGCGCTGTCCGTCTACTGCCAGCGGCGTGATACCTCGTCGCAGGTGACGCTTCCTGTTTGGAGCGACCAGGATAGCCCGCTTGCGACACCGCCCCAATTGCCATACCCGCCGAGCGTCGAACTGCCGGCCGACAACGCCGATGGCGAGCCGGGCATATCGCAACAATGGCTGGACACATTCGAGGAACTGGCATCGACCAACGATTTTGTCGAGACGTCCAAGCCCGTGATGCGGCTGAAAATCGCCGCCTACCGCCATCGGCTGGTGGAACTGGATCAGCAGGTGCGGGCGCTATTGCACGAAGCGGAACGAGCTTCCAGCGTCGGGCAGGCCAAGGTTGGCTCGGCTCAAACCGCGGCACAATCAGACAGTGCCGCCGAGGACGAGCCTGGTTTGCCGTCGGCGGCTAGCAGGTTCGCGGCCTTGCATGCCGTGGCCGAAAAGCTCAGAGAGGTCAATTACGACTGGTTCCAGGAGCAAAAGCAGGCCACCGAACAATTGCGGAACGGGCAGGCACGGCTTGGCAACTTCTCTCACATCGCGGGAGAACTGGAGCAGACGCTGCTGGCCCAGACCGCGCAGGTGGAAACAACCATCAACAACCTGAACATGTTTGGGCACCAGTGCGATCCATCGGAGGCCGCCCAGCGGTTACTCACGGAGATCGAACGCCTGTTGGACCATTGTCACAATTTGCGCGATGTGATGCAGACTTCGATTGTCGAAGTGCTGCACGTTGCCAACCGACTCTCCCAACTTGATCGTCAGACGCTGCTCGATCGGCAAAGCGGCCTGAGCAATCGCGGAGGCTTGCAGCGGTTCCTGGACGAGTTCCGGGAAGCCGATACCGATTCGCAACGCGCCATCAGCTTCGGCTGGATCGAGGTCGATCAACTGCGGAGTGTGAACGAACGATTTGGCCCACACGTCGGCGACCTCCTGGTGCAGGCGATGGGCCAGCTCATCGGCAATGTCTTGCGGACCGAGCGGGGGGCCGACCTGGGGTGCCGCGTGTTGGGAAACGGCTTTGCCGCCTTCCTGGGCGACACGGGCTCGCATCATGGTGTGTTTGCCGTAGAACGGATTCGCCAGACCGTGGCCCAGTCGACCTGGCTGGTTGACCACAAGCCGTTGGAGGTATCGGTGAGCTGCGGCGTGATCGAAGTTCTCGCTGAGGATGCGCTGCCGGAGCTGATTACCCGATCGCGCGCGGCGTGCCGCTATGCTCGCTCCGCTGGTGGCAACCAAACCTGGCTCGACGAGGGGCATGGCCCCATTGCGATTCAAACGCCCAAGACGCACGTCACGCCGGCCACCTTTGAACTGTCGCCGCAGGCCCAGCAGTAACCCGCCGCCTCTACCGAAGGATTGCAGCGGTTGTGCCGCGGCAATGCAGGGGTTACGCCTTGCCGGCATCGGTATCGCCAGGGGCGCTGGTCGTCTCGGCACCCGGTGCGATCACCTCGCCGTTTTCGCCGACAATCAGCACGCCTCCGCCGTAGTCGGTTTCTTCGGCCGATCGTTGGATCGCCTTGCCACGTTCGTCGAGCTTGAGGTCGGCAGCGGCCGTTTTCTTGTGGGCCACGGCCATCAAGTTTTCGAAGAGGACGTCGCGGTCGGCGTCGTTGATCTTGCTGACCGCGTTGGCCACTTCCTTGAGGTAGCGGAGAAACAAATTACGCCGCTCGCCCTCTTGCTTCACCTGGGCCCGGCGGCGGAGGAACATCCCCAGCTTGCGGCCCACCGCCTGCAGCGCCAGGCGGATTTCCTTTTGGATTTCTGGATAGCTGGCAACCGCCTCTTTCGACTCACTGGTGAATGGAACCCAGACACTGGCGATATGCACCATCAGCGTGACCGGGGCAGAAGGCAACGAGCCTCGCGATTGGCTCAAGCCGTAGCTGCGCCAGTTGGTGCCCGTCACCGTTTGCGTGATCGCGCAAGCTCCCTGCTGAAACTGCAGCGGCACGCGGTTGGCGAACCGCAGCACATTCATCGTCTGGCCTTCGTCCAGGTTCACGTCCCTTAGGGCGTGGTGCAGAATCTCAATCTCTTTGGGTTTGAGCTTGTGTGGCACTTTGCGGGTACCGAGCTTGCTCGCCTTAACAATGCGATCGGCCCCATCC
The DNA here is from genome assembly GCA_964511065.1 of uncultured Pirellulales bacterium. Lineage (GTDB taxonomy): Bacteria > Planctomycetota > Planctomycetia > Pirellulales > S012-138 > CALBRZ01. The sequence goes on from CAZEEG010000017.1 coordinate 57,361, forward strand.
GGGCCCACGCCGCCAAAGGTGTTCACTAAGAACTGCCGCAAGGTGCGAGCATCGCTCTCGGAAAGCAGTTCACGCAGTTGCTCCAGCGATACCTTGGTGGCCGTCGAGGCGCCCCCGTAGGCCAACGCCACTTCGATCTGGAACGGGTTGCCACGGTAGACCGAGGGTGGGCGCGTATGCGCGGCATAGAACTCGCCGGGTACCACGTGCCGCAGACCCTCCAGCAGCAGGTCTTCGCCGATCGGCGCCAGGCAATCGGTGGCCGGGGCGGAAATCTTCGTCTCCTGGATGGCGCGGTACAGGTTATCGACCTCGTGCCGGCCGATCCGTCCAGGCCGTGCCCTGGTCCCGAGCTTAGCCGCATCGCAAATCCGCTTGGCGACCGCCGGGCTGACTCGCGTGAAGCTGCTGGAAAGGAACTGCGAAAGCGTGGGAGCCTTGCTGTCCTTGAGCATGGTGGCGAGCATGCCCAATTCCACCCCGTACGGGTGCGGCTTGATCTCCTTAGGTTCCGGCGGCAGGACTTCGGCACTGCGAGGGTAGATTCGGTCGTTGCCGTCGGGATCGAGATAGTGCAATTGGACGTGCGGGTTGGCGATTGCCGTTTGTTCCAGGTACTCGTCCACGCTGCCGCGGCCACGTTGGTACCGGGCCTCAAGCTCGATGGTGACGCGTGTCCCGTGGGCTACGCTTTCGTCCCAGTTAATCTCGAGCTTTGCGAGCCTTTCGCGGCCCTTGTCGTCCAGGCCGATGTCTTCGCCTTCGCCGCGGCCGTTCAGAATCTCCGGCTTGTTCTTCTTGGTGTCGATCTGGATTTCAAAATAGTGCAACGGTTTGCGGGCCGAGGTCTTGGAGGCGATCTTGACCGGCTTGCCCGTGGTCAGCACTCCGTACATACCGGCCGCGCTGATGCCGATCCCTTGCTGGCCGCGGCTCATGCGCAGACGGTGGAACTTGGAGCCATACAGCAGCTTGCCGAAGATCAGCGGGATTTGCTTCTTGACGATCCCCGGCCCGTTATCCTGCACGGCAACCCGGTAGCGGCCCGGCGACGTGGACTGGATGTGGACCCAGATTTCCGGCAGGATGCCGGCTTCTTCACAGGCGTCGATGGCGTTATCAACCGCTTCCTTGACCGTGGTGAGCAGGGCCTTGCGCGGGTTGTCGAAGCCCAGCAGGTGGCGGTTCTTGGCAAAGAACTCGCTCACCGAAATATCGCGTTGGCCGGCCGCCATGGATTCGGCGGTCGAACGCTTGCGTGCCGGTTTCGACGCGCGGCCATTGCCGGCGGCGCTGTGTCCGTTGGACGTGGGAGAGGGGGCTTCCTGCCGCGGGGCGGTTCGGCCTTCTTGAGAACGCGCCAAGTCAAACACTCCTCTAATGCAAACGATGCTCGTGATGATTCCGGGGCAGTATGGTTGCGGAAATTCGCAGGCTTGGCCGGCCAAAAAAGGCGGGACACCGCACCCGGCACCTGGCCCTGTCCGAGACGCCCTGCCGGCCACGATCCGTTGGCGGCCAATTTCGGCAAGACGATCAGTTTATAACGACTTTGCCGAGTTGTCGTCAGGAGGGATTCCATTTCGCCAGAGGCAATGAAAGGCTCCGCCAGAGGCAAGGATGCTTTCCGCCAGAGGCGAGGATCTGGGGCCCAATGGGCGTGGCCGCCAAGGTCCGCATTCGGCCGGGTTGCCCCCGACGGCCGCTTGGCGGGACGCCCAGCCTTACCATTCAGGATGACTCGCACAGATATGCGGCAAACGCCGCGGTTGCGCCCCGTATTGATTCTACCGGTTGTGCTAAGGTGATCCCAGCCGTGTTCGCTTTGTACGGCCTACAACCGTGGCAAAAGGTGCCGTCGGTTCACAAATGCTAAGCCGCGTCAGATGTCGCGGACGAAAAAATTGACAGCACGCCGACTGCCGGTAAGGCCCCACCGATCGTGAGCCTTACGTGCAGCAACGGCCGCGGTCCCCGTTGAAGGAAGGAGCGCTGGGCCAACCGCATGGGGCGCACGGTCCCTGGTCAGTTTCGCGCCGCCCGATGCATCCTAAGCCCGGACTTCGACGGTGTCCGCAACGGCATCATCCCGATTCCGCTCGCAGACTCCACCAATCCCGACAGGAGCACAGCTGATGGTTCGAAAAGTCATTCTCCCGCTGGTGGCTGGCATCGGCCTGGCAGTCTGCGGGACGGCTTCGGCCCAAGAGGTTGTCGAAGCCGGCACGGCCCCGGTCCCGCAGCAGATTCCACCCCTGACCTATAACTACTACTATCCGCCCGGGGGAGCCGAACCGTACCCGGCACGAATGTACCTCAGCCCACGACCCATTCCCCCATACGTGGGCTATACGTGGATTAGCTACGGACCGATGGGGCCGCACGAGTGGATGTGGCGTTTCCGTAGCCGGCGCTTCTACCGCGATCACATGGATGGCGGCAGCACCGTGACCACCATCCACTGGTACTAAACCATACTGTGAGGCATTTCAGACATGAAGCGGACTCCATTCCTCTTTGTCGCCCTGTTGGGTACGGCCTGCTGCTTGCCCGGTGTTGCTGCCGCGCAGCAAGTGGGGGCGTACCCCGGCAATACGGCTCCACCGGAGGTTTTCTCCCCGGGCGGGGTTACCTACGAAAACACCACGAACGGCGGGACTGTCTACGAGGGGGCCGCGCCAAGCGGTACGGTGTATGAAGGCGCCGCCGCTCCCGCCGGCACGGTCTACCAGGGGGCTGCTGGTGTCGTGGCGGATGGCTACGGCGGCCCTTGGCACTACGGCTACTACCACACCATGTGGGGGCGTCCAGTGGCCCTGGTCGTGCCGCCGCAGGCCAACTACCAAACCAACTATGCCTGGGGCGTCGGTAACACGACGATTACCCCGATCTACCCGCAGTTTGCCGGCCCCTCGTACGTGCCAGTAACGACGCCCACACCGCGGCCCGGTTACCTGCCCACGCCCTACTGGCCTAGCGATACTCGACAGTTTGGCGTGTACTACATCCGCGGCCCCTGGTAAGGCCACCGTTCAAAAACGGTCGTGGCGTGGTGGCGGGATAGCCCAGCCTGCCGATGGGGTGAACCGCAGGTTCGTCCAGCAGCAGCCGCTGCCAGCACCTCTGGCAAACGGATGAACGCAAGCAATCAAGGCGGCTCGAACGAAACCGGTTCGAGCCGCCTTTCTCGCATTCTGGGAGAGATATAACGGCACGTGGCGATTCAATCGCCATTTACACGTATCGCCGGATCAAACTGATTCTGGAGTGTTGTCATTTTGATGGCGCGGCGTGTTCGAGATGGCGAGCGCCCTCGCAGAGAATTTGCGAAAATGCGGCGAAATACGTTCAAGTTTTGGATTTGCGAGCAGCATCGGGCCGGTGGCACGCCGTTCGCGTTAGGGTCCAAGCAATCCCCTCAGACCCTAGCTTGGAGCCCCCTCCCGATGCTGATTTTCGAGCCTTACCTGTTGATGGTGTTTGGAAGCCTGGCCGCCGCGATGAGCATGCTCTGCATCATCCGCCGGGTACCTTCCGATCCCTACCGGATTTAGGCCCGCCACTTGAATGTCACGCCGCCCGTTTGGAAGCTGCCATTCCAGTCGTAGACTGGGGGCCAGTACTCCGCTTTCGAGCCAATTCGCGTCGTCCACTCCCGAGGCCGTTAGAAGCCCAGGCCGGCCGAGGCCGTAAAGCCCACCAGGCCCAAGTCGGTGCCGGTTTGGTTGGCATTGCCGGCGTTCATCCAGTACTGGGCCTCGTATCCGGCCCGCAGCCACAGCTTGTGCCAACTGTACTGGAACCCGAACCCGACTTCGCCGATCAGCAGCGGTTCGTCGAAGTCGTTGCCCGCGTAGGTCCGCAGAATGGCAGTTTCCAGTTCTTCGATTCTGGAATCGGTCTGGCCGAAGACTGCCGAACCCTTGCTGTGGACGTAGACAGACAGGCCGCAGCAACCGATGCACCGCCGCAATTCAAAGCCTACGGTCGGGCCCATGCCTTCGAAGCGGTGGAAGTGCTCCAGCGACGCGAGAGTCAGTCCGCCAGCGTCCAGCACGTCCACTTCATAGTTCTGTTCATTACGGGCGTAGCGAAGGCCGACCGTAAGCGTGAGCATGGCCTTGGGGAACAGGATGTCTTTCACGATGTCCAGGTCCACAACCGTCAGGTCCAAACGATGCGAGGCCCCGATGGTCGTTCCCGGTAGGGCTTGGATGTCGAAAAGTGACCCCGGCGTGGCCCAAGCCGTAGCTACCGCGGTCTGGCCCGGTTCCACCAGCGCGGAATCACCGATGCTGTTCTCGAATCGCCAGAACGAACCGCGAATCCCAAAGCGGTCGCAATCCTTCAAGGCAACCCACACGCGGTAGGAGGCCTCGGTATCCCAGTCAAACGGAATGGCATTTTGTGTGAGTGGGGCTCCCCCATTGATCGCTTGGGATTGGAGCAGGAACGCCTGATTCCCCACGAAACTGGGATGCAAGAAGACGCCATCGGCCCCGAAGCTGAGCGGCCCGCAGGTGTCGCAGCATGGGCAACTGGGCAGCACCGCGCACGAGACGGCGCAGCCATCGGGGCCGCAGCCATGGCCAACCATCGGGCCAACCATCGGGCCGTCGTGTAGTGGCATGCTCGGCCCGTGCATCATGTCGCCTTCGTAGACCATTTCGCCCGGGCCGTAGTGGCCCGGCATCGGCATGGTGCCCGGCGGGGCTGCCATTTGGCCGCGCAACTGGTGCCGGAGCATATTGAGTTCGGCCTGCAGTGCGGTCATACGCTGGCCGACATCATCGGGAGCGCCTTCTTCCCAGGTTTCAGGGCCTGGAACCACATAGGCCGTTTCTGGTTCGGGGCCCGGCACAGGGAGTTCGGCTTGCGCGCGGCGCGAGCGCCACTCAGGCCGCCAGGGCTCTTGAGCGTCGGCCGTACCAGCATCGGCCAGAACAAGACCTGTGAGACATGCCCAAACGATCAGCCGTCGCATAGACGGTGCCTCCCGCGCGTTGAAAATCAAAGTACAAAATCTGGTCGTGCCTGCTGCGCCCGGCCACTCTCGCTGCGCGAGCGGCGGCCACGAGGCGGAGGTCTCCTTGCGAAGGCCGCACCGCGCCATCGGCAACAGGACATCACATAGTTGGACTCTTGCCAAGTAATCCCCTTTGCGGTGGGCGTCATTGCGGATAACGCCGACAGCGGACGGGTCGAACGGGGAATTTGGCTTCGCGGGAAAGGGGCGTTCTTCTACCCAGCGGCCGCTTACGTGGCAAGGCCGGTTTGACTGGATTTCCTGCCACTGCGGTTCCGAGGATTAACTGCAATCGCGGCCGGCAAGTCCCACAGGAAATGCGGCTGCCTTGGGCAGCGATAGCACGGCATACCCTACGTAAACCTCAACGTCAGTCGAAATTTGCAACTACTGAAGGGGGCTGGGGTTTTCTCGCGGGCGGACCACTTGAAACGTAACGGCGGTGGGCTATATTTAGTCGTCCACTCGCGAGCCGGAGTGGCGGAATTGGCAGACGCGCTAGGTTCAGGACCTAGTGCCCATTAGGGCGTGGAGGTTCGAGTCCTCTCTCCGGCACTTGACGCAATCGCAAAGACTTTACCAAACGGCACTTAGGACAATTGTTCCTGAGTGCCGTTTGTCGTGGTACGGCCCCCCAAGTCGCAACAGGTCTACTTCTAATATAGCTGCGGTTGCCTCTGCGCTGCTCTGGTTTTGTGGGTGCAACCGGCAATGTGGACAGCAGTCCCATCCCCAAGGGGGGATGGTGCTGCTAAAGGGCAATCAGGCGCCCAAAGCGGTCCCATGCTCTCTCCGGAACAGTCCCGGTAACGCAGTAGTGTTTCAATTCAAGCCGCCGGGAATGGCGGGTTGCTGGAGCACACCGGTGATCGAGGCGCCTGGCGGGCGACCCTCTTGCTGTTATCTCTATGGCCGCGGAGCAAAAAGAGACGGCCGACTCGCCAGGGGCACGGACGAGTCGGCCGTCATGTCGGCACTTCCTGCGCCAGGTATCGAGAGCCTCCTGCTCCCCCAAGTGTTTTGGTTGGGCCTTAAATTGCCGGGGCCTCAGATCGCCTCTGGGCCGCGTTCGCCGGTCCGGATACGGATGCAATCTTCCAGCGGCAGGACGAATATCTTGCCGTCGCCGATCTCGCCCTTTTCGCCGGTTCGGCCGCCGCGGATGATCGCGTCGATGGTCGGCTCGACAAATTCATCGTTGACGGCAATCTGCAATTCCACTTTCCGCAACAGGTTCACCGTGAATTCGTGGCCCCGGTAAACTTCGGTGTGACCCTTCTGGCGGCCAAAGCCCTGCACGTCCAGCACGGTCAGGCGGAAGACTTCCACCTCGGTGAGCGCGGTCTTCACAGCTTCAAGCCGCGAAGGTTGGATGATGGCAATGATCAGCTTCATGGCAGTCTCCCAAGAAAGGTCGAAGGCCAAAAGCCTCGCAACCTGCCCGTGATGTTAGCCCTGTCGTGCGCGACTCACAAGCCGCCGCTGAGGGGAAACCTCCAACAAGCGCTTGGGGTGTCCATGCCATCCAGGTGGGAACGCGGTGGGAATCAGTCATCCATCTGCCGGCCGATGGCCTGAAAATCGGCGCTAGCCAAATCTGCGTTTGTCTCAAATATGCCCCGGGCTTGGACAGGCAAGGCGGATTACCTGCCCAAGCCCCCGGGGCTCGTTCTGGCCCAAGGCGAGGCCAGGCGCTATTCGGAAGGAAACGTTGCCTAGGTGTGCAAGGGAGGTAGGTAACGTAGGTAAAAGGTCTCCCAGCAGGCGGGCCGAAGCCCAACCTGCTGGGAGCGCGTCGCACGCCCGC
>CAZEEG010000018.1:0-27490 GCA_964511065.1 uncultured Pirellulales bacterium
GCGGCCCCGCGTTCGCTGGCCTTGTACCGCACGATGATGTCGTGCGTGAACTCGGCTTCGCTGCCGGCGGGAGCCTGCGTCACAGTGATCGGCCAGTTCTCCATGTAGGCCAGTGCCCGGCGGATGTCGCCCAGGAACCACCACTTCTTGGCGTCGGCCTCGGCCGTGCCGGCGGCCACAATTCGCCGGTACAGCAGCGAACTGACCTCCACGCGGTATTGACCGGCCAGCGGGTTGCTCACCACGGTTTCCGTACTGCCCGAGGTGTAACGGATCTCGGCCGCCTGAAAGATGCGATGGGCCGCATGGCGATAGGCGGGCGAGACCAGCACGGTTTTGCCGGCCACCAGGATCGGCTCGCCGGTATGCGGATCGACCATGTTGGCCAGCAGTTGTTCGGCCGCGTCCACGTCGGTCCAATCGACCAGTTCGTTGCTGCCCAGCGTGTTCACCCACGGCGCCGTGTCCTGGTAGGTGTTGTAGCTGGCGCCCTTCCACTTGAACGGATTGACGATCCCCGCGGCCACGTCGAGCAGGCGTTTCTCTTTGTTGAGGCCCAGGGCCTGCCCCACCTCGGCCGCCCGCTGGAGCACCAGGTTGGTGCGGTCGAAGAAGATGGCTTCGCGCGTGACCGGCACGATGAAGCCATGCTTGGTAGTGGCCGGGGTTTCAATGTAGTCTTCGCCGAATCCATACGTCGGATACGGCATGCCCGGCGCGATCGCCTCGGCATGATCGCCCAGGGTGGCCACGCCGGGAATCTTCTCGCCGTCGAATCGGGTGGGGATGGTTTCCACCAGCCGCGAAACGACGAACGTCTCGTGCTGGTAGCCCTCCATCAACTTGGCGTACACCACCTGGCCGGTGATGTTGCGAAACGCAGTTACATCGACGGCATCGCCGGCAGCCTCCAGCAGTTCGATACCGTCTTGCCGGGGATCGAGCGCGCGGACCCAGGCCGCACCGCAAAAATGTTCCGCCAGGTCGCGAAGGCTGAAATCCTCTGGCCGCAGATGCCGCTGGGCCAGCGCCTCGCGCACGTGCTCCAGCGTCGCTTGGGGACCATCCAGTTCAAACCGGCGGCGAAGTTCTTTGGCTTTGACGTATGGCATGATGGGTCTTGAGCGGTGAGAGATGGGAGAAGGAAATGGCGAGCGGCGCGGCGAGAATGAGCCAATTGGCCGCTCAGGTATTGGCGCCCACCAGGCCCCGCCAGGTGGTGCCGTCGCAGTACACGTAGGCGGTTTCGTTCTGGCTGGGCGTGCAGACGGTGTTGCCGCCGTCATCTTTGATCGTGAGCACTTCCGCGGCGTCGGCCGCGTTGTGCAGGTAAAAATCCAAACCCGCGCAAGCGGCCTCGGGCGGCAGCGTGACATCCCGGGCCGATCCGCCCGGGTCGAGCACCTGGATGCGAGGGCTGTCGGCGGTGAGCGCCAGGTTCTCCTCCAGCGTGGCCACGTTGCTGGTTTGCCGCCGTTCCAACCGCAGCAGGTTCAGCACGCCGGCGATGCGGCCCAGCAACCGCACGCGCACCCGGCTGGTGGCCGACGCCTCACGCCGCGCCACGTATCCGATGGCCAGTTCGGGCCGCGTTACGCGCTGCACCTGTTGATTGAGCAGGCCATCGCCGTTGGAGTTCTCGCTGGCCCCGACCAGGTCGCCCGGCTCCCAGGTGCCGCTGGGGCACTCGAACTCGAAGATGCCATCGGTGGCGATGCGGACCGGCACGTCTTCGCCGGCATCGCTGGCCTGCATGGCTACGCCGGCAAAGCGGCTGGCGAAGAGCGCCTGGTTCGCGGCCTCGCTGCCCTGGTCACTCTGGCTGGCCGCCGGCTTCACGTCGTCGGCCTCGAAGTACAGCAAATCGCCAATCTCCACCGCCACGCCCGAATCAACCGGGCCCAGAAACTTATCAACGTCGTCGTAACGAAGCCGGAAGGTATCGCTCATGGGCAAACTCCGAGGAACCGCGTGCAATCCAACGAGAACAGAAGCCAACGACATGCAAAGTCCCCAGCGGTGCGACCGGCGGCCACGGCGATCGAACGAGCCAGCCAGCGAAGGCGGCAGACCGGCCAATGGGGCGCGGCCCGCCTGGAGAGATCAAGGGCGGGGCCTCGTCGCCTCCGCCGGCCACACCTGGGGGGGCGAGGGGGGTAGTCACTTCCAAGCCGCCTGGCAAACAGCCTCGTAGCTGCCAGGCGGTGACTTCGCAGCCACCCGAGGGCGGCGACTACGTGACCAGGCGCGCCCAGCGTGCCGCGTCCAGCGGTTCCTGCGGCGGCTCGGGGCCGCGGCTCACCGGAGCCCCGATCGGCAGCGGCCGGTAGGGGCGCGACTCCTGAAGCGCTTCGAGCCGATCCAACCGGCGGCGAATCGCTTCCAACGCGGCCGCCAAGGATTCACCGCTCACGTTGGCACCAGGCAGAGAAGCAGGTGCCGCCGGATCGGGACCGCCCTCATGGGCCGATCCGTTTGCCGGGGGCAGCACCGCGTTGATCTCGTGGAGTGCCGTGCTGACGTGATGTGGCGCGCCATGCACTTGGGCCTGCGCTCCATTCAAGTGGCACGGCGCAGCATTCAAAGAGCCCTGCGCAGCATTCAAATGACACGGTGCGGCGCTCTCGTACAGCCCCAGGGTGGTCGCCGGATCGGCCACCAGGTCCACGCTGGTCACGCACTCAATCGACTCGACGACGACCTGGTTCCCTTGACGGCGTGTTCGGGCTTGCACATTGTGGCTGAGCCCCACGTTCTCCGGCGCGTGCTCGGCATCCCAAGCCAATTGGTCGGCCAGTTGATGATGAGGGTTGAAGTGCAGATCGCCGAACAGGCCATCGGCCGTGGCTCGGACGTTCCGCAGGCAACCCAAGCGGTCCTGGTAATCGCGGGCGTCGTGCGGCCGACCCTTGGGATGGTTGACATTGACCTTGACGTTTTCGTACAGCGGGGCCGCGGCGGCGATGGCCTCGGGACGGTAGACGCGGCCATTACGGCTTTCCAGTCCCAGCACCTTCACGCCAAAGATACGCCCGCTGCGGCGATCCACCCGAGGGCTCATCCCTCGGCTGGTGGTGAACTCCACCAGCGGTTCGAGCGTTGCGGCCTCAGGCCACGCGGTCGGCGCCAGATGCGGTGGGCTGGATGCGGCGGCAGAAGCCGCAACAGTGGCTGGCACCGTGATCGAAGGTGCGGCAACAGCAGGCACCGTGGCCGATTTCGAACCGGACTGGGTGCCGCACCGGGCCGCACCCTCAGACACGTTGAATGTCACGATTTCAACTCCTGAACACATTCCAGAAAGTTCGTGGGGAACCAGCAGATGGCGTCCGGCATCTCAAGGGGTGGGGCGGCCTGTCGAAGGACCGCCACCGGATCGGCCAGGTGGCCGGGAGGACAATCGTGCGCGACGAACGGAAGCCCCGGCTGACCGGGCACGTCCCAGAGCGCGAATACCCGGGACGCACCCGGCGATTCAAAAGAGCGGCAGGGAAAACGAAAAACGGCAGGCTGAACGAAATGCGAAAGACAGGGAGGACAGGATCGCATCGCCGTAATCTTGAACGTGCCAGGCGGCAAGCTCATGCTCCACGGCAGCAGCGATGGTGAGCATCATGCCCGACGGCCTTCGCGCGGCTCAAGCCGTATTTTGCAGAATCCACCGCGAGCCTGCGCGGCGCGCTGGCATGTTACCCGGAAGTTACCGTCGGGATTGGACGTTACGAATCGCCGGCGAGATAATAAGGAGCATCACGAACAGCGGTCTTGAGGCGCGGAATCACGTCTTGGCATGGATGCGCTTGCCGGCGGGATGGACCGCATGGTTGCTGCGAAAGTACGAGCAGTGGCCGGAAAAGTCCGCTGCTCGGGCCCATCGCCGCCTGGTTCGATTCATCACATCTTCTGGGGGGCCTGTCGATGCGGACCTATCTGGCCACCTGCGCAGTCATTTGGATGGCGGCCTCCCTGGTACCGGGGGCGCTCATTCAAAGCGCCAAAGCTCAGGACATTCTGCCGCTGGAGATCGTCTTTGAAGATGGCAGCCGCCTCAACGCTGCCTTGGCCGACAACGCCATTACGTTGCAAACCCAGTACGGCACCATTGCGATACCTCCCGCCGACGTGCTGCGGATCGATCTGGCCGTGCGACTCGATCCTGCGGAGGCCGCGCAGATTGCTGCCGCCATTGAAGCATTGGACCACGACCCGCAGGCCAAGGCCCTGTTGCTGCGAGCGGGCGAACGGGCCTTGCCTGCGTTGACCGCTGCGGCCGAAGTCGATCAGCTCATCAGGCTCACCGTCATTCGAGAAGTGATCGATGCCATGCAAACGGCTCAGAAACGGCCGCTCATCCTCCGCGATCGCGACACCATTGCTACCACGCACGGCACGTTCCGCGGGACAATCCTCCTGCCGGCCTTGAAGATTCGCACCAGCCAGTTTGGCCTGCTCACCTTGAACCTCGCCGACGCGCGCATGCTGCGGCCACCCGGTAGTGCCGAACCCCGGGCATCGCAGGTGCGGCGGCCGCAGCGCGACCAGGTGCAGAACGATCCCGGTAACCTGTCCGCGTTTGCTTCGCGCATCGGCGATCGCTTCTGGTTTCGCGTGACCGGAGCGGCAGGCGGCAGTGTATGGGGGACCGATGTGTACACGAGCGATTCGCACCTGGCGGCGGCGGCCGTTCATGCCGGGATTCTCAAGCTGAACGAAACCGGCGTGGTCGAGGTGGAGATTGTGCCACCGCTGAAGGCCTACCGGGGTTCCACCCGGCACGGCGTGGTGACCCACAACTACGGTTCCTATGACGGCGCGTACCGGTTGCACAAGCCGATGATGCTGTCTTCGTTTCCATTGTTCACCTGGTGGACGCTCCGCTAGCGCATGGCGTTTTATTTGCCGCTAATACCAGGATTGCTGCCCGCATGATGGTTCGTGATGGATCGCCCTGCGTGTCGGTTTCTGCCCGGGTAGCGCCGCTCTGCCTGACCCGGTATCACTGGCTTTGCCCGTACCCGGTCGGGTACAAACGACCCTTTCCGCAGGGGATGATCGTGCAGCCCCCCGCGAAAGGTGGTCGTTCGCGCTGCAACCACCGGTGCCAACTCAGTGGGGCACGCCGCAATGGCTGGCAACGATGCTGGTCGCGCCGCCGGCACGCTGACAGGAGTTCCAGCAACCGATGTCGTCCGATGCGATCGCCGGTCCGGCAAACCGCCCGACCCTGCCATGTCTGAAGACCTTGCGGCAGCAAGCTCGGGAGTCAGTGTCTGGGTTTATCCAGGAGGTGCTCGACCATCCGGCCAACCGCAACTGGCTTCGCGGGCAGACCGATTTCAAACGCTGCGCCCACGATCTCTGGCACGAAGGACTGCTCACGGCATACCGGCTGCTGTTTCTGTTAAAACTGCAAGCGGACCACGCCGCCGGCAATTCGTTGCGCCTGGCACAAACTCGCCTGTGGCGCGAACTGCTGTGGCCCGATTCTACCTTGGCACAGCGCATTCGCAGCATCCTCAATGCCCCGGCGCCTTCCCAAGCAGCACCACGGGGCGAATCGCTGGAAGCGCGGCTGCGATGGCTGTTTCGCTTCGTGGCCGGCACCTGTGCTGGGACGGAGCCTTGCGACGATGCGGCCGCTACGCCGCTGGGCGGTTCGCTGTTTGCCGAAGAAGCCACGCCCACGCTGAACCAGCTCGCTTGGGGAGATCGGGCCGTTGCTTGCCTGCTCGACCGGTTCCTGTGGCAGGCACCAGGCCAGAAGCGCCAAGCCAACCGCAAACCGCTCGACTACGCTTCGCTGGACATAGAAGACTTGGGCCACGTCTACGAAGCCTTGCTGGAACTGGAGCCCGGCATCGCAGACCAAACCATGTGCCGGTTGCGGCGACAGAAGCTGGAAGTCGTCGTCCCGCAAGCGCAGGGGGAGCCATACCGCGGTGCGACCGCAGGCGTCCGGTGGATCGAAGCCATCCCTGCCGGCCGCTTCTACCTGCGTGCCAGCCTGGGCCGCAAGACAGCGGGTGCGTACTACACGCCGCACGCGCTGGTGCGGTTTCTCGTCGAAGAAACGCTAGGGCCGCAAGTGAAGGAATGTTCGCCCAGCGATGATCCCCACCCGGCCGCAATCCTCAAACTCAAGGTGCTCGACCCGGCGATGGGCAGTGGGCATTTCCTGGTGGAAGCCTGCCGGTTCCTCGGCCGGCGCCTATACGAGGCCTGTCGGCACTGTACCGCGCTGGCCCTGGCCGCCGAACACCAGGCCAGCCAGGCCAGCGGCGCGGTTGCCGACTTGCTGCATCAACAGGCCCAGCGCTGGCGCGGCCGCATTGGCGAACTACCCGACTTCGCTCAATGCCTGCTGCACGATTTAGCCAGCGCGCATGTGCCAGGGGCGGCCACCGACGATGCACAGCGGCGGGCCATGGCCATCTGCCGCCGCCTGGTGGCCGAGCACTGCCTGTACGGAGTCGATAAGAACCCGCTCGCCGTGGAACTGGCCAGGATAGCGCTGTGGCTCCAGTCATACGTCGAGGGTTTTCCCCTGGTGACGCTGGATCATCACCTGGTGCGCGGCGATGCGCTGACCGGCCCGCTGGCGGACCAGTTGCCCAAGCCGCCAGGCACACCCCCTTCATCGTCGCCCCCCGATTGTCAGCCCCTTCGCAGCGCCTTGCAGCAGGCCCTGCGTGATGCCTTGCAAACGCGGCCGCACGATCGTGCTACCCTTTGGCCGTTTCGCGTGTTGGCGGCCGCTTGGAGCGGCGGCGCGATGCTCGGTCCGCAACGCTGCGACCAGGCGGCGTACGCGGAGCTTGTCAACCATATTGCCGCGCACCGCCAGCTACCCCGGCGGATCGAATCGCCCTCGCTGCGGCAGATGATCGCTCGAGGGCTGGGCGTACCTTCGATTCCCGCCGACCGCGAGCGCCTGTACGAGGTCATTGCATCGGGACCGGCAGAGGCGGCATTGCCCTTCGACCAGGCGTTCCCGGAGGTGTTTTACCCGGACGGTGATCCCGAACATCCGCAGGGGTTCCACGCAATCCTGGGCAATCCGCCCTGGGAGGCCGTGCGTCCCAAGCGGGGCGAGTTTTTCGGAACGCTCGATTTTCAAGCCCTGGCCGGGTACACCAAGCGCGAGCGTGAAGGCGCAGAGGCGCGCCTGCTCCGCGATCCGGAAATTGCAACCCAGTACGAAACCTATATTGATGCAATTGAAGGCCTCAAGCGCGCCGCGGACGAACTGTATGCCTATCAAAAACTGACGATCGATGGCGAACTGGCGGGCCGGTATCTCGACCTGTACCGCATCTTCATGGAACGAAGCGCCATGTTGGTACGCCCGACGGGCCGGGTGGGGCTGATCGTGCCGGCCGCCTTTCGGGCCAACGCCGGCGCTGCCGGAATCAGGCGTTTATATATGTTGGAAAATCGCCTGGAGTGCTGCTATACGTTCCGGAATACCAGACAACTGTTTGATATTTCGCCGGGCCTGCAGTTTTGCGTGGTTGTGGCGACCTTCGGCCGCGGCCCCACCAGACAGGTCCGCGTGGCCTTCGACCTTGACGACGATGGTTGGCTCGTCGCCACCGAGCGCCGGCCAGAAGTGCTCGTTTACCCGCTGGAGTTGATTCGAGCCACGGGCGGACCCTATCTGACCATGGTGAATCTGCCTGGGCGAGAAGATGTACGGCTGATGCTGCACCTGGCGGAACATTCCCAGCCGCTTAGAAATCATCCCTTTTTCCAGAGCATTCAGTTCCAGACCAATCCCGCCGCGCTCAACGCGACGAAAGATTCATGGCGATTGGAGGAAACGCACCGGGTATGCCACGGCGACCCGCGCGACCCGGCGGAGCAGCAGCGACTTTGGGCGGCAGGTTATGTGCCGCTGCACGAGAAAGGCACCTTCTCCCGGTACTGCTGGCGGGAGCGCGAGCAGCCTCGCTATCTCGTGGACCTGAAGAAGTGTACGGATCGCCCCGACCTGTTGCGGCAGTCACAATACTATCGGTTGGTGGGGCGCAGCGCGATCCATGCCAGCGAACCTGATAAATCCGTGTTTGCGCTGATTCCTCCAGGAGGGCTGGTATCCAACAGTGCCATGGTAGAAGCCTCGCCCGAGCGGCGTCCTAACGCGCATGCGCTGGCGGCCCTGGCGATTCTCAATAGTCATGTTTTCAACTACCTGGCATCACAGCAGGTAGTTCTCAATCTCAATCTGTTTATTTTGCGCAATATCTATATTCCCCAGGAATGGGCGGCAGTCACATTTCTCGCCCACGGGGCGCTCCGGCTCATGGCCAGTGACGAGGCTTTTGCACCGCTGTGGCACGAACAGCTCGACGGCTTGTGGCGCGAATCGGCCCAAACGCCGTTCTCGTGGCCCGCGCTTGCTGACGATGAGTCGCGAAGCGGTGTTCGAGCCACCATCGATGCCGTGGTTGCAATGGCATACGGCCTTTCACGCGAGCAGTACGCCCACGTCCTGTCGAGTTTGAATCATGCCGCCTGGCCCAACGCGACCCGGCAATGCCTGGCTTGCTTCGATGCGTTACAGGCCGCTGGACTGAAGCATTTTGCAGCAATGCACGACCCATACTACGATGTGCCGCTCAATACCAACCCGCCGTCAAATCTCAGCCAGGCAACGAACCCTAGCCCGACGTATGAGCGAAAGACGGGCGATTGCATTCCTCGCTGACGCATCGGGCTGGGATTGGCTGTCCAAGGGTCGCCCGCAAGGAACCGCCCTACGTTCTGCGCCATGCGGGGGGCGGCCCCTTGAGCGGCAATGCCGGTGCCCGTAGGCTATTCGCTTGAGACGGTCGCCGCGGGTTGCCGCCCAGGGCGTGCATGGGCCGTTGCTCGAACCATTGCCAGCAAAGGGTGTGCTCCCGATGTCACAGTCGTCTACGGTCAACATCGCCATTGTCGGGGCCGGCGCGGTGAGCGATTATCACCACGTTCCCGGTATCAGGTTGGATCCCCGGGCCACCCTGGTCGCGGTCTGCGACGCCGATCAAGCCCTGGCCGAGCGGCGGAAGGCCGAATGGGGTTTGGATTGGGCCACGACCGACTACCACGAACTGTGCAGCGACGACCGCGTGGACGCGCTCATCATCGCCACGCCGAATTTCACGCACGCCCCCATTGCCATCGCGGCAGCCCAGAACGGCAAGCATGTGATGTGTGAGAAGCCCTTGGGGGTCAGCGCCGATGAAGCCAAGGCCATGTACGATGCGGCCCGGCAGAACAACGTCGTTCACATGACGGCGTTCACGTATCGTTTCGCCCCGGCCATGCGGCAATTGCGGCACATGCTGACCAGCGGCCGTTTGGGCGAGCCTCGGCATTTTCGTTCCCAGCGGTTCCTCGACCTGCCGGAAACAAGCTGGGGATGGCGGCAATACAAGAAACTGGCCGGCGCCGGCGACCTGTACGACATGACGATCCACCGGATCGACTTCGCCGCCGACCTGCTGGGGCCCATCTCCAGCGTGTGCGGCGCTGTGGCCCGCTTCGCCAAGCGCGACCGCACGGCCGATGGGCATCCTTGCGAACCTTCGGAGGTCGATGACTGGTCGGCCTTGGTAGGCGAGTTCGCCTGCGGAGCGACCGGAGTTTGGGAAGGAACCACGGTTGCCAAGGGTTATCACCTGGGCGGCTTCGGACACGAATGGGCCGAGGTCAACGGGGCGGAAGGTTCGGCCGTGTATCGGATGCACGAACCCAACGTGATCCTGGTGGGCAAGACCGGCGGCGACCTGGAGCCGATCCCGGTCGAATCGCAGTTCCTCAAGGCCCCAGGCAGCCCACGCAATCCCGCCGAGGGCGAACCGGCCACGGTGTTCCGTTACGACCTGGTGTGGGAGTTTGTCTCGGCGATTGTGGAGGGCCGGCAGGCGGTCCCCAGTTTTGCCGATGGCTGGCGCGCCCAGGTGGTGGCCGATGCCGTGCTGACCTCGCATGCCGAGCGGCGGTGGGTCGATATTCCATCGGGCGTTTACGACCAGCCTTGAGTGGCCAGCGGCGCGCGGCTTGCCCTCCAGGTGCTGGACGCAATCCCGCGGTTAGCCTGCCACGGCCAGGTTGAAAGCCGCAGCCGCGGCGGCGCGTTGGCCGCCCGGGTTGCACCGGCGGAGCGTCTGCCGCCGTGACCGTCCACGTTCTGCACGATCTCCAAGAAGGCTGGCCATGACTGAAATGTTGCGCATTGGCGTTTTGGGGTTGAGCCACGACCACGCCTGGAACAACCTGTCCGACGCGAACCTGGCTCCCGATATCGAAGTGACGGCGGCGGCCGATCCGCATGCCGCGCTGCGTCAACAATTCCAGAACGAGTTTGGCCGGCCGGCCTATGCTTCGCCCGATGAATTGTTCGAGCGCGAAATGGTCGATGCGGTGATGATCTTTGCCGACAACGCCACCAGCGTTGAATACATTCACCTGGCCGCCCAGCAGAACGTGCCGGCGATGGTCGAGAAACCGCTGGCCCATTCGCTGCACGGGGCCGAACAGGCGATCTCAGCGGTCGAAAAGGCCGGAACCCGACTGATGGTCAACTGGCCGTTCGCCTGGTGGCCGCAGTTGCAGTACGCCGTGGAATTGGCCGCGTTGGGCGAGATCGGCCGGGTGTGGCAGGTGAAGTATCGCGCGGCCCATGCGGGACCCGAGGCGCTGGGCTGCAGCCCCTTCTTTTGCGAGTGGCTGTTCGACCGCAACCGCAACGGCGGCGGGGCGCTGATCGACTACTGCTGCTACGGCGCGCTGCTGGCGCGGGTGGTGCTGGGAGTTCCCAGCCGCGTGTATGGTTCCACCTCGCGCGTGATGCACGAGCATCTGACCGTCGAAGACAATGGCCTGATTGTGATGACGTATCCCAAGGCCATCGCCACCGCCGAAGGTTCGTGGACGCAGATCGGTAAGCTCACCAGCTATCAGACGGCCATCTTCGGCACCACGGGCACGTTGTTGGTCGAACCCCGGGCCAGCGGCCGGCTGCTGCTGGCGACCACGGCCGATCCCGAAGGTTCGCCGGTGGACGTACCGACCCTGCCCCCAGAGCGCCGCTCGGCGGCTGCCCATTTTGCCCATGCTCTGCGGACGGACCAGCCATTTCTGCCGATGTGCGACAGCAGCATGGCGCGCGATGCCCAAGAAATCTTGGAGGCAGGTTTGCGTTCGGCCAGCAGCGGTCAAGAGGTTTCGCTGCCGCTGCGTCCTTGGGCCTGAGGCACCGCCGATCGCGGTGGCCATGAAAGCAGCGGCCCGGTAGCAGCCCAGGCGGCGAGGCCGAAGGGGGCAGCGGGCGTGCCCTTGTCACATCCTGGCGGCCCGGTTACGGTCGAGATAGAGTGGGCAAGTGGGTGCCGTGCTTGGAACATGGCCGCTTGCTGGAACACTGCCTCGGGCTGCGGAGATGAACGATGTCCAACGACGAAGAAGCTTTGAAGCGCCGCTACCGCGAGTTTATTGACTTGATGCCGATCACGCTCGCCTTGGCGGGGCTTTCGCCCAGCGAGGGCCGACTGAGCTTCACCACCGAGCAAATGGAACTTCGGGCCCAGGTGCTGGTCAACGCCTTTAAGATTGCGCGGCAAACGGTACGCGAAGCGATCCGCGCTTCGTAGGGCGGAAGCCGCTGTGTTCCTCGTCTCATGTCTTAAGAGAACTGCGGCAATAACGGCCCACCGGCAGCGAATCGCTGCCAGGCCATCGTTGTCCCCCCCTGAGCGTGCGCTGCGGTGTGCGGTGCAGGGGAGGGTGCAGCCCCCCCTTTAGCGGCAGGTGGGGCAGCAAGGCAGAAACCCGTTTTTGTGAAACCCTGCTGGCAGTATGGCGGTAATGCTTCATAGCTGCGTCTGCCGGGCCGAGGTGCGCATTGTCTGACGATGTCCGAGAACTGGTCCAACGATGCCTGGCTGGCGACGAGCTGGCGATGGTCGCACTCGTGGACCGCTTTCAAGGGCAGGTGTTCGGGCTGTGCTACCGCATGCTCGGCAATCGGCAGGATGCGGAAGACATGGCCCAGGAAGCCTTCGTGCGAGCGCTCCGGAACCTGCATCGCTGGGACAGCGACCGCGACTTTCGTCCGTGGCTGCTGGCGATTGCCGGTAACCGTTGCCGGTCGCTGCTGGCCACCCGCTCCCGGCGGCCGGGCCAGATGGGTTTGATGGAGGACGATCTGCCGGCCCAGGCCAGCGAGACCGACGACCACAACCACTTGCAGGAAGAGGTCGATCTGGCGCTCCAGCGGCTACGGCCCGAGTACCAGCAGGCGTTCCTCTTGTTTCACGAGCAGGAGTTGAGCTACGCGGAGATCAGCGAGGTACTCAAGCGGCCCGTGGGCACGATCAAAACGTGGATTCACCGGGCCCGGCACGAACTGGCCCGGCATCTGTTGGATCGGGGCGTCGTAGAGGAACGGCGGCATGAACTGCGAGGAATTTGAAGCCCAACTGAATGCTTTGCTCGACGAGCGGGTTCCGCTGGCCGAGCTGCCTCTGCCGCTGCGCGAGGCGGCCGCCAACGATCCGTCGTGTGGGCGCATCCTCCAGGCCTACCAGTCGCTGGAAGCATCCATGCGTGCCAGGCCGCTGCCCGAACCCCCGGCCAACCTGGCTTCGCGCGTTTTGACGGCGCTTGCATCGCCCGATGCCGGCAATACAGCCTCCACTGACGCAGCGGAACCAACGGCAAGTGACCAGGCCATGACGGGCGGCGCCCTTGCAGATCATCGCGCTGCACAGTCGATCGATACCGTGAAACCGGTCGATACGGTAGCCCCCGGGCACGGCGGCGCGGCCAGCAACGGCCACCGGAAGCTGCTTGCTTGGAGTGCCGCCGCGGCCGTCTTGATCGGCCTGGTGTATCTTGCGGCCCGGCCTGGTGGCAGGCCCCAAGATGCTGACCCGAACGCGGGCACGAACATCGTGAAGCATGGCACGCCTGAAAGCCCTACCGGCCAGCCGCCTGCGCCGCGGCACAGCGTCGATCCCCGCGGCATCACGCCGCACCAAGAGCTCCCGCAGCCGCACCAGCAACCCGGGCAGCCGCCGGCTACTGCCTTTACCAGCGTGAGCGAGTTGGCCCAGCGGCAGTACGAGTCGTTAGCGGCCGAAGCGCGGGCCGGACTATCCGATGTGGGCGTGCTGGTGCCGCCGTATGGGCTGGAAGCCATCCAAGTGGCCGAAGTACCCGTCCCGGAAGCAGCGGACGAAACGGTTGATCGGCTGGGGCCGTTCAAGGAATCAACCCGCGGGGCCGTTGGTCTGTTGATGCGGTTTACCCCTCGCTGAAGTTGCCAACATGATGCCATCGGGCTGCCAGGTCATTCATCCACGCCAACTCACCTGCGAAAGCGCGGGAACCGTGCATGCGCGCCGGGCAGGTCCATCTCCGGCCGTGCCTGCCGGCCGGACTCGTTCCTGGCGGTGGATGGTTCTGGGCATCGCACTGTTGGGCACGGTGCTGCTGCCGGTGGCTGGGCAGGCGGACGACTCCACCGCACCACCGCAGCCCGTTGCGCAAGAATCGCTGGCCTGGTTGGTACCGCCCGATGCGGCGCTCGTGGTGGAAGCCACCCACCTGGCGTCGGCCGCCCAGCGGTTCCACGCCAGTCGGCTGGGGCAACGGTGGCGCAGCTTTCCGCCGATCGAGCGGTGGTGGGAGCAGAACCGCGAACATGCCCTGCGGATGGCGGACGAAGTGGGGCGCTACCTTCAGGTTCCCCCGCACGATATTTGGCGCGACGTGCTGGGGCATCGGGTTCTGCTGGCCGCTTGGCCTCCGCGCATCGACGAGGACGATTCAGAGAACACGGCGCGGAAACCGGCCGACGATTCAGACCGCCCACCCCGCCATCGGCCGCCGGCCAGCACGCTGCTGATCTTGCAATCGCCGCAACCGGAAACATTGGCCCGGCTGGTGGAAGGGTTCTGCACCGCGCAGGAGCGGACCGAGCACGTGGTGTGGACCAGCCTGGAATATGGCGGGGCCGTGATCCGCTGCGGCGAGAGCGAGCGAGGGCAGGATTTGTATGTCGTGCGGATCGACGATACGGCAGTGGTGAGCGACACCCGCCGCGTGGTCGAAGCCGTCGTCGACCTGCGCACCGGCCGCACCGGCCGTGAGCAGTCGCTGGCAGCCACGGCCGCATACCGGGAAGCGGCGGCCGAACTGCCGCACGATGTGGCGGTTCGATTATTCATTCCCGCCCCGGCTTGGACGGCCTCCCTGGCTGCCGATGCGGCCCGGAGCACCGGCCGCGCACAGCAGGAAAAACGGCAATTTCTCGCGCTATGGCAAGGAATGCAGTTCCTCAGCCTGACGCTCCAGTTGGACGAGCGGTTCGCCGTGCAGGCGTTGGCGAGGTTCGATCGAAGCCGTTGGCCTGAGCCTGCCAGGTCACTCTGGAGCGCCATCACCGGTCCCACGCCACTGGCGCAAGAGATGCCCAGCGATTGCATGTTGGCGGTTGCGGGGCGGATCGACCTGGCCCTGATTGCCGAGGCCCTGGGGACGCAGACCAGCGAACCGCAACGGTTCGAGGGCTGGCAACTGGTGCGTAACGCACTGGCCGTGTTGGGCGGCGATTTTGGGTTGTACCTGGTGGAAGACCAGGGCCAGTCGCCGGCGGTTTGGGTGGCAACGGCATCGATCCTACCGCGGTGGAAGGACCCGTCGGCCGCTTCGACACCCGGTGAGTTTCTTCAAGTAGGGCTGGAACAGCTACTGGGAATCGTGGCTTCGCAACAGCCCGAGCTGTCGGTCCAGCGTCAGGTGAGCGACGGGCACACGCTGTTGGTGGTGGAGCATGCCCCGGCCCTGGGACCGGTTCGGCAGGTTGCCTTGGCAGTGACGGGCGAACGGGTTTGGGCGGCCACCTCGGCTGCCGCGATCGACGCAGCGTTGGCAACCGGCGTTGAGCAGCTTGCCGCGGCCAAGGTGTTTTCTGATGCGCTTCCGGAAGAACTTTCGCCTCCCAGCGGCTTTCTCTTCTTGAATGCGGCCAAGTGCCGCGCGCTGCTGGATGAACGGCGCGATGAACTGGTGGCGTCGCTCTCCCAGGCGCGCCAGACCGATGCGCAACGCGTGGGCCGCGGCCTGCAGCAACTGTATGCGGTGCTGGAATTGTGCGACCATGCCCTGGCTGCGACCCAGTTCACCGATGGTTCGGCCCGGTTGGCCATCACCATCTCGGCCGACTGACGGCCTAAGGACTCCTCATCCAGTGCGGCGCAGGAATCGGCAAGCGCCGCGTCTCAATGCATGGCCCCGGGTGGCAGGTGGGCGCTGCGGCAGCGCTGGGCATCAAAGGCAACAGGCCGCGCCGAGTGGATCGGCGCGGCCTGGTTGCGAAGTGATGGGAGCGTGTGGCTCGGCGTCCTTGCACTCCCCACGAGGTGCCTGACCGAGTCCGCGCCCCACCGTATGCATTCTCAATGCTGGTCTCGTCTCAATGGCGGTGACGGTCGCCCGATACGATTAGGCCGCGGTATTGGGCTGGCCAAGTGGGCACGGCTTAGACCTGCTTGCGGTATCCCAAGTTGTGGATGACGTTGAGCAACTCTTCGTAGGTCACAAAGCGGCGGTGGTGCATGAGCTTGTACTCATCGACTTTGAGGGCCAGTTCCCTGGCGTCGGGCGAAAGCTCCGAATAGGTGCTCGAGAACTGGCGACGCTCCCGGCCAGGCGCAACCCCTTGGGAATCCGGTGAACGGCGATCGACAAAGGGCTGGGTGGCGGCAGTCGGCATCATATCTATCGACTCCAAGGTAAGTGGCGCGGCGGTAACGCCGGGGGGAGGTACAAACGCCACAACGAGTTCTTGGTGCCAGGCAGACCCGTGAGTTCGAGCGGCCCATGGTCGGCATAATGGGTGGGGGCGATAGGGATTTCCTTCACCGGTACCTGCCGAAAAGCCACTCGCCGGTCGGCTCCAAGCTCGACCGGTACTGCAATCGTGAGTGGCACCGTGGAAAAGTACCTCATGCCGTGCGCGGGTCAAAATCCCATGCAGCGTTTTTTGCAGCGCCACGGGGCCTGCCGTGTGAAGGTGTAGCGGAAACAACAATTGCTCGCCTTGTTTGCTTACCGCCCCACTCGAACGCGGGCTGTGCAAGTGGTGAAAATGCACTGCGACTGATATGATTGATAGGGAGAGTAATAACCTTGCCACCCGCAGCGATTGAGGACCCTTCTCGTGAGCCAAGGCCCGGAAACCTCGCTCCAGCCGACTGAAGGCTGGCATTGCAGCCATCTGTACTACACGTTTGACCGCCGGGTGCTGTCGCAACTCGGCGACGTGGCCGCCGCCCGAGACGAAATCACCGCTATCCTCGATCCTGCCGGACCAGACGCTCCCCAGCGGTTACAGACTTCGGTGGTATCGGGCCAGAAGGCCGATTTTGGCTTGATGGTGATGGACCCCGACCCGCTGCGCGTGGATTCCGTACACCAGCGGCTGATGGCGTCGCGGCTGGGCGTGGCCCTGCAACCGGCCTATTCGTTCGTTTCGCTCACGGAAGTCTCCGAGTATGTACCAACCGTGGAGCAGTATGGGCAGCGGCTTGTGGCCGAAGGCGAGACCGAGGGCAGCCCAACCTACCTGGCCAAGCTCAAGACATACGAACAGCGCGAAGGGATGATGCGCAAGCAGCGGCTTACGCCCGACTTCCCTCCCTGGCCCGCCACCTGTTTCTACCCGATGAACAAATGGCGGGTGCCCGGCGCCAACTGGTTCACGCTGCCGTTCTCCGAGCGCAACCGGTTGATGGCTGAGCACGGGCGTACGGGCATGACGTTTGGCGGCAAGGTCACCCAGTTGATCACCGTGGCGGTAGGCCTGGACGATTGGGAATGGGGAGTGACGCTCTGGGCCCGCAATCCCGAGTTCCTCAAGCAGATCGTGTACCGGATGCGGTTCGACGAAGCCAGCGCCAAGTACGCCGAGTTTGGGCCGTTCTACACCAGCTATATCTGCACGCCGGCCGAGATGCTCGACCACTGCCGGATTGGAACGGGCGCTTGATCGCCCATCCGCGCCGGCGAAAGTCCGCGATTTGCCTTCGGCCACGACCCTTCGCCCATGCCCCGTGCCGCATTGCCACGCGCGCTGGATCGCCCGCGGTTTCACGGGTGCATAATATCCTGCCTGCCTGAGCGCCGGATCGTACCGTCTGCGCGCTGGCGCCGGCCCAGCTTCCCTGTGGCGATTCCTCTACCGGCAAGCCACAATGTGCGGTAGCCGGTTCCGAATGAGCTGCGCACCCCTGGGGGGAGGATCACCAATGCTGCCATCGCTTGGGTTAGGGCAAGAGAGCGTTTCATCAACCTGGCGACTCACCGCAGGCGTGCTGTTGGCTGCGTGGGCGCTGATGGCCAGCCCCGATCACGCGGTGGCCGATGAATCATCAAACCAGCGCCGCGAGGCGCTTGCCCAGCGGTTGGCGCCGCACTATCAGCCACCTGTGGAGTACGCCGGCGACCTGACCACGTATGCCTCGCCGCTGCGGTTTGCCGATGGAAGGCCCGTAGCCACGGCGGAAGATTGGTCCCGGCGGCGGCAAGAGATTCTCAATGCATGGCATCGCCGGCTGGGAGGGTGGCCCAAGCTGCTGAAACGCCCGGAGGTCAAACGCCTGGAAACCGTCCAGCGCGACGGTTACCAGGAGATTCACGTTCATGTGCAGATTTCCGATCGAGGGCACGTCGCGAATGGCTACCTGCTGCTGCCCGAGGGCCGCGGCCCATTCCCGGCGGTGCTGGTGCCGTTTTACGAACCGGAAACGAGCATCGGGCGCGGCCAGCGAGGACAGGGTACGCACGACTACGGCCTGCAACTGGTGAAGCGGGGATTCGTTACGCTGTCGATCGGCACGCCTGGCTCGGTCGAGAAACCGGGCCTGGATACGCGGCAACTGCTCATCGAGGCCGGCATCGAAAATCGCCGCCAACCGCTGTTGCTGCTGGCCTATGCGGCCGCCAATTGCCACACGGCGTTGGCCCAGATGGAGGAAGTCGATCCCCAGCGGATCGGCATCATCGGCCTGTCTTACGGCGGCAAGTGGTCGATGTTCGCCTCGTGCCTCGACGACCGCTTCGCGTGCGCCGTGTGGTCCGACCCGGGCATCGTCTTCAACGAAGCCAACCGCAACGTGAATTACTGGGAACCCTGGTACTTGGGCTACGAGCCGGGCATCCAGCGCAAGGCCGGTGTGCCTTCGGATGAAAACCCGCGGACCGGCCTGTACAAGCGAATGGTCGAGTCGGGCGAAGACCTGGTCGATCTGCACGCCTTGATGGCTCCGCGGCCGGTGCTGGTGTCGGGCGGAACGGAAGACCCACCCCGCAACTGGCGAGCCCTGAATCACCTGGTGGCGGTCAACAAACTGCTGGGCCACCAGAACCGCGTGGCCATGACGGCCAGGGCCACCCACGTTCCCACGCCCGAGGCGCTGGAGTTGGAACTGGTCTTTCTGGAATACTGGCTGAAGCCGTGAATGGCACTGACTCCACACTCGCAGGTCATGCACCACTTTGATAGGGCCGGTTCCACCGGCCGAAAGCGCCCGCATAAACGCCTACAGGCCATGCACCGCCTGACCGGTTTGCGCTGGCTGACAAATGCGCGAGGAGACGCACCGCTGCGTTCATGGCGCATTGGTGCATAGCCTTCCCGCCCGCATGGTCGTGCGGTGGCGGACCTGCAAGCTTACGGTTCGCGCAAGAGGCCGGGGATGACGCGGCCCTCGGGCACCAGGATCACCGGCCGGTTGGTGCTGGTATAATATTCCTTGCGGAAGTCGACGCCCAAGGCGTGGTAGATGCTCGCGGCAATATCATCGGGCGCGATGTCCACATCGCCGGTGGGGCCTTCGCCGCCGGCATCGGTTGCACCGATGATCTGGCCTGTTTGAACGCCGCCGCCGATGAACAGCGCCCAGTTCGCGCGGGGCCAATGGTCGCGGCCCACGTTCTCGTTGATCTTGGGGGTCCGGCCGAACTCGCCCATCACCACCACCAGCGTGCGCTCCAGCAGACCCTTATCGCGGAGCGTTTGAATCATGGCGTGCAGGCCGTGATCCAGCGGCGGCAGCAGCTTGCGGTGGCCTTCAAAGTTATCGGTGTGGGTGTCCCAGCCCGAGTTGGTGACGGTAATGAACCGAATCCCGAACTCCACCAGCCGCGCCGCCAGCAACAGGCTTTGATTCAATTCGTCGGCCGCGAACCGTTTCTGGATGGATTCCGGCTCGCGGCTGGTATCGAAGGCCGCTTGGGCATGAGCCGAGGTCATCATGCTGGTGGCTTGCTGGCCAAAACGGTCCAGGGCGTCGAGCAGTTGGCTCTCGGCGCCAGCCTCGCGAAAGCGGCGGTTCAACCGCTCAAGCAGTTCGTTGCGGCGGTCTACCTTGTCCAGCGTGATTCCTTGAGCCAGCGAGATGCCGCGTACCGTGAAGGGCTTACCCGGCTGGGGCACGTCGGTCGTCTTGAAGGGTGCATAGCCGTCGCCCATGTAACCGGGGGTCCACTCCGTGGCTGGAATGGCCACGTAGCCGGGCAAATCGTCGCGGCCCGGCAACTCCTTCATCACCACCGAGCCATACGAGGGATAAACCACGGCGGGCACCGGACGATTCCCCGTGGAAAGGTACGACTGCGCCTGCGGGTGCGCACCGGCCGAATGTGAGATTCCACGCAGCAGGCAAAACTGGTCGGCAATCGTGGCGAACTTGGGCAGGTACTCGCACGCTTGCAGGCCCGGCAGCGACGTATCGATCGGGCGGAACTCGCCCCGCGTTTCGCTGGGGCCTTCGGGCTTCATATCGAGCGTATCGAGATGCGCCGGGCCGCCAGCCAGGTTCACAAAGATGCAAGCGTCGGCGGTAGCCTTGATGGCCGCGCCTTGATGCCCTGCACCTTCGCCGGCCCGCGCCAGGAACCGCAGGTGATCGGCCATGGTCAGGCCGGTCAGCCCCAGGACGCCTGCCCGGAGGAAATTGCGCCGCGAAGCATGCCCGGTGAAGGTACGCGCCATCGTTGCTCTCCCGTGATGGAACCGTGCCGTGCGCGGTGGCCGCTGGAACTTCGGGTCTAGTGGTTGGTGATGAACTCGTGCGTGTTGAGCAGTACCCATAGCAGGTCGCGCATGGCATCGGCCGTGTCTTGCGACTCTGCAAAATACTGCCGGCAGTCGGCCAACTCCTGTTCGCTGGGTAGCCGGCTGAGCGTGCGGAGGTAAGCGTTCTCGATCAGCTCATCGATGCTCGGCGGCTGTTTCTGCTGATCAAACTCTGCCAGCCAACCGTCGCTCCGGGTAAGCTTCTGGTAGATTTCTTGGTCGTTGCGCAGGTAGAGCGACTGCAGCAAGGTGGGCGCCGATTGCCGCTCGCAATCGCAATTCGTCGTCCGCAATGGTTTGCCGAACACGAGCAGCGCGTATTCCAGCACCCGGGCCTGGTAGCTGCGCGGGTGCAGTCCGATCCGGCGGCCGCTGACCACCGATGCCGCCTGGCTGAGGGCTGCCTGGTTGCCGGTGACCTGGTGGATGGCATCGACGACCACTTCGGCCGGCAACCGCCGCACCACGGCACGGCTGAAGTTGCGCGTATCGGCCCGGTTGGTTTCGTTGGTATGCCAACTGCGCTGGTAAGCGTGACTGTTGGTGATCTCGCGGTGCAGCCACTTCATATCGTAATTGTGATCGATGAATGCCTGCGTGAGGTACTCCAGCAGCGGCCCGTTGCTGGGTGGGTTGGCCTGGTTCAGATCGTCTGGCGGTTCCACGATGCCGCGGTGGAAGTAATTGGCCCAGATGCGGTTCACAAACGCCTTGGCGAAGTAAGGGTTGTCCTTTCGCTTGAGCCAGGCCATCAGCGGCTCGCGCGGGTCGTCGTATTCGCTGAGGTTGAGCGATGCCCCGCCCAGCAACCGGGCGGGCTGCGGCGATGTGCCGGGCGGTTCGATATAAACTTCATTCCAGGGAATGGTCCGGCCCTCGGCCGCGATGCGCAGGTAGCTCTGCCGCCGCAGCGCTGCCGTGTTGAGCTTGGCGGGAACGCCCAACATCTCTTTCAACCGCGCCTGGGCTTCGGCGGCATCGGGGGCGATACCCGTTTTGATCCGGGTAAAGAACGCGGTGAAATGTTGAAAGTCCTGCTGCGACCATTGATCGAACGGGTGCTTGTGGCACTCGGCACATTGCAACCGCACGCCCAGAAAGATATAGCCGAATGCCAACGCTTTTTCCGAAGGCGTGCCCTGGTTCGCCCGGTACCAGTAGTGCGGCATCGTGTTATCGAGTGCCGTGAAATCTGCCGGTTCCGTCTGCCGCGTATAGCCGCTTTGCTCGACGACATAATCCTCGTAAGGCTGGCCCGGGTCGCGGCTACTGGCCACGATGATGCCTTCGGCGATTTGGTCCCAGCCCACGTTGTCGCGCACGCGGCGTTCCATCCACGCCCGCCATTGCTCGGCCACCACCGACGCCATCTCGGTGCTGCCCAAGTAACCCGCGTTGGCCCCCGTAAGATCGCATAGCCGTACCGTCCACCACGCGACGTAAGCCGGGTGTTCCAACAATTCGTCGATCTTGCGGGCACGCTTGTCGGGCGACGGATCGGCCACAAACGCACGGACTTCGTCGGGAGTCGGCAGCGTACCGATCAGGTCCAGGCTCACCCGGCGCAAGAACTGTTCGTCGGCGCAAAGTTCGGCAGGCACGATGCCCAGCTTTGCCAGCTTGGTGTTGATGTGGCGATCGATCGGCGTCGGCGCTGGCAGCTTGGGATAGCGGTCGCCGGTCAAGGAGCTGACCGGCCGCATGATCGGGACCGGATGCACGCCGTTATCGTAGAAGCACACCACGTGGGTATCGCCGGTACCCGATGTTTGAACCAGCCCCGCCTCGGTGACGGTGGCAACGCCTTCGTCGTTGGATTGGAAGCGGGTGAGCGGGGTAACATCCTCGCGGCTGCCGTCGGACCATACGGCCTCCACCTGCAATTGCCGACTTTCACCTTCCGATGCGAACACGATCTCCGCGGGCGAAACCTCCAGCCGGACGAACTTGGGGGCATCGGCAGCGACCGGCCGGGCACCGCCTTCGATCCAGGCTTTCAGCAGGCGATACTCCCAGCCGCCCTTTTCAAAGCGAAGGCCGCCGCCGTGTTCATCGGCCGAGGTCGGCTTGTTGAGGATGAGGCTTTCTTCCGGCCGGGCCAGGTTAACGCGGGGCTGGTCGCCGCCGGTTAAGGCCTGGTGATCCGCGGCAAAATCGTAGCCGAACATGGAAAGCCGAAAACCGCCTTGCCCTTGGAACGAACCGTGGCAGGCCCGACCGTTGCAGCCCAATCGGCCAAACAGGGTCACCACGTGCCGCTGGAAGTCGGGCGTTTCCGCCGTGGCTGGCATTTGCGGGGCGAACCGCACATCGGCTGCCGCAAGCACTTCTTTCAGACGGCTACTGGCCGCTTCATCCGCCGGGCTGGGTGGTGCCGCGGCAAGGTCAGCAACTTCGGTCCCGCTGGCGGCAGCGCCAACCCCGCCGTTCTGCTGCGGGCGAACCGCTCCGAACACGCCACCGTTGCGCTTGCGGAGCAGGGCAGCCAGTTCCTCCAGATCGCTGGCGGCAACATCGGTCTGGTGCACATTCACCGTTTTCAGCCGCGGCAGGCTGGCCAGCGAAGCCGCATCAAGCTGCCCGATGGGACAGCCGGTGAGATTCAGCACTTCCAGCTTCTTGGCTGCCGCCAGGCTTTCAAGCTGCTTCCCGCTCACCTGGGTCCGGCCCAAACTCAACGCGCTCAAGGCCGGCAGTTGGGCCAGCGAGGGCAACGCCGCATCATCCACGGCAGTGTGATCGAGGAACAGGGCTTGGAGCGCCTCCAGTGATTGCAGTTGCACTGCGCCGGCGGATGTGATCCTGGTCCCCTTGAGCGAAAGCACGTTCAAGCTGGACATGCTGGCCAAGTGGGCCAGGCCCTGATCGGTGATGGCCGTTTCGTCCAGATACAGCCGCTTCAAGTTGGGTAGGTTCGCCACCACGGCCAGCGAGGCATCGGTGATGCTGGTTCCCGAGAGCAGCAGCGTATCCAGCTTGTGCAGCGAAGCGAGGTGGCTGATGCCCTGGTCGGTGACGGCATCGACCACCACGGCCAGGTAATCGAGATTGGGAAAGTTGGCAAGCAGCGCCAAGTGCTCATCTTGCACGGTAGCTTTGCTCAGCCGCACCAGGCGCACCGTGCCGTCGCGGTGAAACTGGATATTGGTGGCGACCTTCCGCAGCGCCGTTACCGCAGCTTCTTCCGACGATGCTTCTTCCGAGGGGGCATCGGCCTGCGCAGCGCCCCCCAAGCATCCCAGCATCAGGACCAAAGCGAGGGCCAGCCACGCGGCCACTCCATTGAAGCCGCCGCCGGCAACGTATCGGGACAACATCCGTTGGCTCCTCGTAGGCGAAATCGGGCGGGAGGGTTTCCAAAGGCGGATGGCGGGCAGGGTAGGCAAGTCGCGCTGCGGAAGGCCGATTATATCAGCCCTGGCTGATGAATTAAATCTTTTGGGGGGGTACTTTCGCACGAATGCGAGCGCCGCGATCCGTGTGGCATCGGCCGGCGCGCACCGTTAGCAACCGCCCCACCGCGGCCTCAAGCGCGGGCGCTCAGGTCGTTGCCTAAGCGAACATTGATTTGGCGCTGATCGTTTGGGGTGGGACGCCCTGTTAGCCCATCTCCAGCACGTACTGGGTCGCGTGCCGGATCAGTTCGTGGGCGTTGGGCAATCCCAACTTGTGCTTGATGTTTTCCCGGTAACGCTCGACGGTTTTCGGGCTGAGGTGCAGTTTGAGCGCGATTTCGCGCGTTCCCAGTCCTTGCCCGAGAAATTCGAACACCTGCACTTCGCGGTCGCTGAGAGCGGCCAAGGGCGAAGCGGTGGAGCGATCGCCCGTCTTGGCGTATCGGGCCAGCAACCGCTGCGAGGAACCTTCGCTGAGGTAGATGCGGCCTTCGAGCACGCGCTCGATGGCCTCGATCAGCTTGCCGATTCCCTGCTGCTTGTGAACGTACCCCAAGGCACCGGCCAGCAAGGCCCGCTCCGCGAAAAGTTCCTCATCGTGCATGGAGGACACGAGGACACGCACTTCCGGGAATCGGACACGAATATTCTTGATGAGTTCCAGTCCGTTGCCGTCCTTGAGCGTGATATCGACGAGGGCAACATCTGGCCGCAACTCGCCGATGATCCGCAGGGCGGTGGGGGCATCTTCGGCTTCGCCGCAGAGCACCATGTTGGGTTGTTTTTGAAAAAGAGCGCTCAAACCCTCCCTGACAAGCGGATGATCGTCCACCACCACAATACGAATGGTCTTCAATTGGGTGTCCAGAGTCATGTCCCGCCCCTGTAAATTGGGCTCAACAAATGAAACACGCACAACACCCCACCTGTAGGGAGTATTAGAACGAATCGGGCCATATTGCTGCAACCGTTTCTGGATCAACCGTTTCCGCAGTGTGCCTGCCCGCCCGCCGGTACGCCACCGACCGCCGCGGCGGGGGGTCTCGCCCCTTTGACCGGGGCCACCTCGCGGCCGATACTGGGGAGCCGCCGCATTCGCCGTTCAGTGCCCCAGAATCAGTGCCCCAGAATCAGTGCCTCAGAAGTGGTGCCGCTATGGAAATTGCCCCGATGAAGCCGCGGGCCGCAAAGCCCATCTCGCGCCCTCTCGCCAGGGGCGCCGCGGCCGGCTGCGCGGCGCTGGCCCTGGCCGCCTTCATCGCAGGCTTGTGCGGGCCGCAAGTGGCCGCAGCAGACGACGGCATCCCCACGCGGCGGCCCAACATTATCTTTATCCTGGCCGACGACCTGGGATACGGCGACCTGGGCTGCTATGGGCAGAAGGCTATCGAAACTCCGAACCTGGATCGCCTGGCGGCCGAAGGCATGCGGTTCACGCAGTTCTATGCGGGTTCCACCGTCTGCGCCCCCAGTCGCTGTGTGCTGATGACCGGCCTGCACACCGGCCACTGCCATATCCGCGGCAACGGTGGCGTGCCGCTGGAGCCAGAGCATGTAACGGTCGCCAAGCTGCTCAAGCAGCAGGGGTATGCCACCGGCTTGATCGGTAAATGGGGCCTGGGCAACGAAGGCACCACCGGAATGGCGACCCGGCAAGGCTTCGACTTCTTCTTCGGCTATCTGCACCAAGGCCACGCGCACAATTACTACCCCAGCTATCTCATCCGTAATGAGAGCCGCGTAAAGCTCCAGAACGTGGTGCCCAACGAAGGGCGGTTTGGCCAGGGCGTCTCAACGAACAAGGCCCAGTACAGCCCCGATGTGATGTACCCGGAAATCGTCCGCTTCATCGACCAGCACCGGAGTCAGCCGTTCTTCCTGTACCTCGCCTACACGCTGCCGCACGCCAACAACGAAGCGGGCGCCGCGGGCATGGAGATTCCCGACTTTGGAATCTATGCCGATAAGGAGTGGCCCGATCCCGTCAAAGGCCATGCCGCCATGGTCAGCCGGTTGGATTACGAAGTGGGGCAACTGATCGCGCAACTCAGGCGGGCCGGAATCGACCGCGATACGCTGGTGATCTTCAGTTCCGACAATGGGCCGCACCGCGAGGGCGGCAACCAGCCCGACTTCCACAACTCCAGCGGCCCGCTGCGCGGCATCAAGCGCGACCTGTACGAAGGCGGCATTCGCGTGCCAATGATCGCCTGGTGGCCGGGCCATATCAAACAGGGCCGCACCAGCGACCATATCGGCTACTTTGCCGATGTCCTGCCCACGCTGGCCACGTTGGCCGGAGCCGAAGTGCCCGGGCATCTCGACGGCATCAGTTTTCTGCCCACCCTGCTGGACCAGCCCCAGCGCCAGCAACAGCATAAATACCTGTACTGGGAGTTTTATGAAGGGGCAGGTGGGGCGCAGGCAGTCCGGGCGGGCGACTGGAAAGCCGTTCGCAAGCCCGCCTTCGATGGTACCATCGAGCTGTACAACCTGGCCGACGACCTTAGCGAATCGCGCGACCTGGCCGCCGCGCATCCCCAGATCGTGGCCGAAATGGCCCGGCGCATGGAACAATCGCACGTGCCCAGCAAACTGTGGAAGGTGCGGCGCCGCCCCGCCGACCGATAAGCGGCCACCGCGGCGCAGCGCTCCCGGTTCACACCAGCCGCAGGTCGCAAAGGCACTGGCCGTCGTTTGCAAGGAGCGGTATTCCGCCGCCAATCAACAAGTCATCCCCCCAAAAACCCAAGCAGGAAAGTCCAAGCCACCGTCATGATTGAAAACGAACACGTCCTGGTCGTACCGACATCAGCCTTTCACGAGTTGGGGCACTTCCAGGGGTTCTCGGGCGATACGCAGCGTTACTTGTCGCAGTTGCTCCAGCCAGAGTTGATGAGCTATCGTCCCCGGGCGGCGATGGAAGAAGACCCCTCGTTCAAGCAACTCATCCCTTACGTGGTATTTCGCTATCGCACGCCCCAGGGTGGCGTGGAGTTGTTCCAGTACACGCGGGGGGGCGGACAGGGCGAGCGGCGGTTGCATAGCAAGCGGAGCATCGGCGTGGGTGGGCATATTTCCTCGACCGATGCCCAAACGCCCGCTGCCGATCCCTATCGCGAAGGGCTCCTGCGCGAGCTGCAGGAAGAAGTCGAGATCGCCAGCGAATACTCGGAAAGCCGCGTGGGGCTGATCAACGACGACGAAACCGAAGTCGGCCGCGTCCACCTGGGAGTTGTCCACGTGTTCGACGTGCGCGAGCCGCGCGTCAGCCCCCGGGAAGCCGACATCCTCGACGCTGGCTTTCGCCCGGTGGAGGAACTGCTGGCCCAGGTGGAAGGTTTTGAGACCTGGTCGCAGATTTGCCTGAAGGCGGTGTTCGCGTGAAGCAGCAAACCGCACATCGGGCCAGGCCTGGCCTAACCACCTGAGCCGATTCTTTAGCGGGCCATTGGCACCTAACAAAAAACCGCCGACCAGGCGGTCGGCGGTGGCGTGTCCTAAGAGTTCCGCGCGCGATCCGCCGGGGCGGCACACGCGCGTAACTCGGATGGACGGAGCTATTCTCTCGTACGTTTGTTTCCCAGCCCCCAGGCCTCGCTACTCAGGCCGAGGGTCGGCGGTGATGCTGGTAAGCCAACACCACTTCGTGCAGATCGGTGGAAACAGTGATGGCTTCGTGCTCAAAATCCTTCAGCCAGGTCCGCTTGCTTTGGTACGCATCGACCAGCAGCGGCAGAATCTCTCCCAACGATACCTCCACGGTGTTCTCGTTCACGTGAACGGTTTCGGTGGCCACATCGCTGGGAGGACCGTAATAAACGCGCAGGCGATTCTGAATCATTGGGGGCCTTTCTTACGCGGTCGAACCGCAGTCTGCCTTCTACCCAAGCCGACTGGCTGCCGCCGGCAGCCTTCGCGGGGTTCAAGGCCAGGAACGATTCCACTATTTCGGCGGTCGCACGGC
>CAZEEG010000018.1:27590-61361 GCA_964511065.1 uncultured Pirellulales bacterium
CACGATTCACTGCGAAAGGTCAAGAAACCTGGAATGACCACGATCAATCCGCACATTGTTTTTGATCTCGCGGCATCCACACCCGTCGCTGGCTTGGCCGCCGCTCGGCGGACACGCCGCCGCTTTCTGCGCGAAGTTGCCGCGGTGGCAGCGCTGGGTTGCCTGCCGGGGCTCTCACGTAAGGCTTACGCCGCCATGAAAGGCAATCGCCGATTGGACATTGCCAAGATCGACCGCACCACGGTCAAAGTGCCGTTCCGCGACGTGCCCGCCCGCAACATGGATCGCGAAATCCCACATTGGCGCTACTCCGAGATCGTGGAGGTGACGCTCCGCAACGGCCAGGTGGGGTTCGGCGAAACTCTGCTCTATTACACCTGGGGGGTCACCGAAGATAGCGACGTGCGCCGTGCCCTGGGTGCCAACGCTGTCGAAATCATGTGGGATGATGATCTGGGTGCTGGCCTGCAAATGGCGATCTTCGACGCCGTCGCTCGCAGCCTGGAAGTTCCCGTCCATGCCCTATTGGGCAAACAGGTCTACCAGCGAACGCCGATCTCGTGGTGGAACATCGACACTTCGCCCGAGGATATGGTGGCCGAGTGCCGCGAAGCCCTCCAGCAAGGTTACCTGGCGTATAAGACCAAGGGACGCCCCTGGTTCGACCTGTGGGAGATGGTCGATCAGGCCGCCAAGGCGGTGCCGGAGAACTTCAAGATCGACATGGACTTTAACGATACGCTGCTTACCGCGGACCAGGCGATTCCCATCCTAAAGGACCTGGAACGCTACCCGCAGGTGGGCATCTACGAATCGCCCATCTTCCAGAGCGACGTTGCAGGCAACCAAGCCATCCGTAAAGCCACGCGGGTACCGATCGCTTTCCACTATGGAAATCCCGCAGCCAAGCTGGCCATCGCCAAGGAAGTGTGCGATGGGTTTGTGATCGGCGGCGGTGCCAGCCGCATTTTGGAGCGGGGAACCGTGGCGGCCATGGCCGACATGCCGTTCTGGCTGCAAGTGGTCGGCACCGATATTTCCGCCGCCTGGTCGCTGCACTTTGGCGGTGTCTTAAGCCATGCCACGTGGCCGGCGGTCAATTGCCACCAGTTGTTCGCCCATCGCCTGCTGACCGAGCCGATTACCGTGGCCGACGGAACGGCGGCCGTGCCCGACAAACCCGGCCTGGGGTTTGAACTGGATCGCGATGCGGTGGCGCGGTTTCGCGTGGAGAAGCCGCCACGACGCCCCGAGCCAAAGCGGTTGATCCGCACCACCTGGCCCGACGGACGCGAGTTGCTGGTTTCCAACACGGGCGAAGTGAACTTCATGTTGAACCTGGCTCGGCGCGGGGGGATGCCATTCTTCGAGCGCGGCGTGCATACGGAACTGGTTCCCAACGACGGCAGCGCCGATTGGCAAGCCATGTACGAACGCGGCTTGAAACCCAAGGTAACCATGCGCTAAACGCGCCAATTGGGGCCATAGAGATGTAGGGCCGGTTCCACCGGCCGCGAACGATGGATGGGGCTATACCTGGGGTTCGATGGTTATCCGCCCTTCCACCCGGATTGTGTCCGGCAGATAGCCGGACCTACGCACTTGTGCCCGACGCGCACGGCTCGGGAAACTGTGGCACGCCTGAATTTGCTTCGCATGTCAACCGGCATTTGCCTGGGTGCATAACGCAATACGCCCTTGAAAACCACTGCGGGATTTCAAGGGCGTGCGTTGTTCTTAGGGAGCAGCAATCTGGCTGCGTCCCGCTGTTATCGCGAGCGGCCCAAAATCAACGGCCGCACAGATTGCCGGTTTAGTAGCGGCGACCACCACCGCCGGAGCGGAAGTTGCTGCGCTCGGGCTTGGGCCGGGCTTCGTTCACCACCAGCGGGCGGCCATCGACCACCTGATCGTTCAGGCTGCGGATGGCGTCGTTGGCGCCGTTGGCATCGGCCATTTCGACAAACCCAAAACCCTTGCTGCGGCCGGTGTCGCGGTCTTGGATAACCTGGGCGCTGCGGACCTCGCCAAACTCGGCGAACATCGTCTCAAGCGAATCGTTGGTTACGCTGTAGGGCAGGTTCCCTACGTACAGTTTCTTACCCATCGTTCAACCCTGTGAAGCGGGGCACACGGCCCAATCTCAAACTTCCGGGGCCGAAGCGAAAGGGATCAGTGTGGTGATCCGCCAAGCAGGAGAGCCGAGAGAAAGGGCGGCGGATCTATCCAAAGAAGGATCGCAGCGCTTCGTGTCGCCAAACCAACTGGTTGTATCGTATCCCTTTTGCGCGGCCAAGGCCAGTGGAATTGCCACAGTTTAGAAACGGCCAAATGGTCAATCGGACCGGCACCGGGTAAATGCCGCTGGCAAGCCTGCTCGGGCGGGGGGCGGCATTAGCGCCCACACCAGCCGCAAGCTATCTACTGGGGCTGCGATTGCGCCTCCGGTTTCTGCTCGATGGGGGTCTTGGGATCGTTCCCCCAGGCCGACCAGCCGCGATAGTAGTTTTGCACGCCCTGGGCCCCCATCAGTTCCAGGCCAAACGCCATCACCGAGGCCCGGCCGCCCGACTGGCAATGCGTCGCGGTGGGCTGGTCGATTTTGATGCCCGCCTCGGCAAACAGCTTTCGTATGGCACTGGCAGGCTTGAAGCGGTGCGTCTCCGGATCGATCAACTCGCTCCACTCCAAGTGCCTGGCACCAGGGATGGCACCAGCCCGGGCGTTGTTCAGCCTGGTGGTGCCGCAGTATTCGCCAAAGGAGCGGGTATCGAGCACCTGCAGGTCGCCGCGCGCCAGCGATGCCAACACTTCTTCGGTCGTTGCCAGGCGATCGGGTTGCACGTTGGCTTGGAAGGAAACCGGCTTGCTCTCGATGATCTTCTTTTCGACCGGCAGTTCGGCCGCCTTCCAGCCATGCCAGCCACCGTTGAGCAGACGGGCGTCTTTCACACCGTAGTAACGAAGAATCCACCAGATGCGGGCGGCGTCCTTGGCTTGCTGGTCGTCGTACACGACCACCGTGGAATCGCTGCCGATCCCCAGCCCTCCAATCCGCTTTTCCCAGGCTTGCACGTCGCCGCCATCGCCAAACCCCTTGGACCACGCCTGGTGATCGACCCACGCGGCGCCGGGCACATGCCCAGCCTCGTAGGCCTGGCGACTGCGGGCATCGAGCACCACCATCGCCTGGCCTCGTTGGGCCAGTTGATCCGGTTCGATCAAAAGCTGCGGTCGGGCATAAGGCTCGGCGCCGGGCAATGCGGCGGCCGCACACCCCCAAACGAGCAAACCAATCGTCAGGTTACGAAGCATACTTAGATTACCTCCTGGTGGGGGTGCCCGATCATAGTGGCAGGGGCAATAGTCATCGACTCGCGTGCAACCTTCATTGTGGTCGCTGAGGGCCCACGATCCAAGCCGGCCGCTTTGTGGGTGTTGAAGCGACGGTCCCCCCCAAGGCGGTTGGCGCGGTTGGCAGGACCGGCAGTTCTGTTTTGCGTCGTCTGCGCGGTGCTAGTAAGCTGGGACGGGGCCGCACCCCCCATTTTTAGTCAAACGGCCGTTGGGTCAGCGATCGCCCGAGCGGTTGGATTCATCCCATATCTGCCATCCAAGGAGTCGAGCTGTGAGTTTACACCACTCGCGACGGGAGTTTCTCCGGACCTCAGCAGCGGCGGTGGCCGCAGCCGGCTTGCCGGTATGGGGCACCAGCACGCAGGCAATCGCCGCGGCTTTTCAGAGCAAGAACGACCGCCCGGTGATCGGCTGCATCGGCACCGGTAGCCGTTGGGGTGCAGTAGGTCCGGCGGCCATGCGGTTTGGCGATTGCGTGGCGGTGTGCGATGTGGATGCCAACCATGCGGCCAAGGCCAAGCAGCGGGTGCAGCAGATTCAGGATCAGAAGGGCAGCCCCAAGGAGGTGGCGGTTTACGAAGATTACCGCAAGCTGCTGGACGACAAGAGCATCGACGTGGTGACCGTCGTCACCACCGATCACTGGCACACCAAGATCGCCATCGAGGCGATGCAGGCCGGCAAGGATGTTTACTGCGAAAAGCCGCTCACGCTGACCATTGAGGAAGGCAAGCAGATCGACGAGGTGGTGAAGAAGACCGGCCGCGTATTCCAGGTGGGCACGCAGCAGCGCAGCGAGATGGGCCTGCGGTTCCTGCACGCCGTGGCGATCATCCACGAAGGCCGCATCGGCAAGCTGCAGAAAGTGACCTGCGCCATCGGTGGCTCGCCCACCAGCGGCCCGATCCCCGTGGCCAAGGTGCCCGAAGGTTTGAACTGGGACATGTGGCTGGGCCAGACCCCGAAGGTGGAGTATCGCCACGACGGCCGTGGCAAGACACGGTGCCACTACGAGTTCCGCTGGTGGTACGAGTACTCCGGCGGCAAGCTCACCGACTGGGGCGCCCATCACGTGGATATCGCCCAGTGGGCCATGCAGCAGAACGGCGAGGGCCAAGGGCCCAGCACCATCGACCCGGT
Source organism: uncultured Pirellulales bacterium (assembly GCA_964511065.1). Lineage (GTDB taxonomy): Bacteria > Planctomycetota > Planctomycetia > Pirellulales > S012-138 > CALBRZ01. The sequence goes on from CAZEEG010000018.1 coordinate 32,088, forward strand.
AACGGCCGTTCACCCGGTCCCATTCAAGGACGGCTACCCCACGGACGACACGCAGTACAACTGCGCGACCCAGTTCCGCGTGGTGTGCCAGTTCCCCGAGATGGTGATGGAAATTCGCGACCGCGCCGACGACCTGGGTTTCGACAACGGCATCATGTTCGAAGGCACCGAGGGCCGCATCTTCGTCAACCGCGGCAAGCTCACCGGTAAGGCCGTCGAAGACCTCAAAGACAGTCCGCTCAAGGAAGAAACCCTGCGGTCGCTCTACCGGAACAAGCAGCCCGGCAATCACATGGGCAATTTCTTTGAGTGTCTGCTGGACCGGAGCCTGCCGGTTTCCGACGTGTTCACGCACAACCGCGCCCTCAATACCTGCCACCTGGCCAATATCGCCATCCGGTTGGGACGCAAGCTGACCTGGAATCCCAAGACCCTGCAGATCGAGGGCGACGACGAAGCCAACCGCTGGCAAGCCCGCGAGCAGCGCAAGGGATATGAAATCCAGGTCTGATCGAGCGGCGGCATGCCATGGCGTGCCAACCTATGATAGAAGTGCAGTAGGGATGGCCCCCGGCTGCAGCGAATTTCGGCCCTGTTGTATGCCGACCTGCCGAAGTGCCGCTGATCCTGGCAGCCATCCATAACAGCAGAACCGCCCGATCACCTCAAAGCGATGATCCCCTCGCGGCCGCCCGCCGCGGGGGGCTTGGACTGCCTGTTGCCCCAGGCGCTCGCGATCATTCATACCACCCACGACGTTCTCCACGGAACGATTCTGTGATGCTGACCTGCTCCTTACGTATGTTTTCCGCTTGGAATTCCAATCATGCACGGTTGCACCAAGAGCGGCCCGCATGCCTGGCGGTGCTGGGCTGCTGTGCTGCCGCGTTGATGGCAACCCTGGCCGCGCGGCCGGCAGCGGCATCACCCTTCATTCCCGGGGAACTGCCCAGCCATCCCATCGCGCTGGTGGGCGGAACGGTTCATCCGGCGGATGGCGAAGCCATTGAAGACGGCGTGGTGATCTTTGTCCGCGGAAAAATCGTGGCGATCGGCAAACAGGGCGAAAGCCGCGTGGAGATTCCCGACGATGCCGAACGGATCGACGTTTCCGGCAAGCACGTTTATCCCGGCCTGATCGACGCCCATACCAGCCTGGGCCTGGTGGAGATTGATGCCGTGCGGGCCACCCGCGACCAGGCGGAAGCCGGCCAGATCAACCCCAACGCCAGGGCGCAAGTCGCCTTCAATCCGGACAGCGAGCACATTCCCGTCACCCGGGCTGGCGGCGTGCTGGTTGCCCTGACGGCGCCCTCGGGTGGGTTGTTGTCGGGCACATCGTCGGTGATGCAGCTTGATGGTTGGAGTTGGGAGGACATGGCGGTGCTGCCATCGGCAGCGATGCACCTGAGTTGGCCGCGGGCCATTCCGATCCGCAGTTGGTGGATAGAAGAAACGGCCGCCCAGCAGCGGAAGGAACGCGACGAGCGGCTTCAAACCATCCGCGACACGTTCGATGCCGCCCGGGCTTACAGCCGCGCCAAGGCTTCGCGCGGCAAGCCGGGAGCAACCTCCTGGGCCTTCGATGCCCGCTGGGAGGCTATGCTGCCGGTTCTGGACGGCAAGTTGCCGTTGATCGTGGCCGCCGACGAAATCAGCCAGATTCAGGAAGCGGTGGCGTTTGCCGTCGATCAAAAGGTGAAGCTGATCATTTATGGCGGTTATGATGCCTGGCGGTGCGCGCCGCTGCTCAAGGAATACGACATTCCCGTTATCATTGGCGGCGTCAACCGCCTGCCTCAGCGGCGCGACGATCCTTACGATGCGCCGTTTACATTGGCCGCCAGGCTGGAAAAGGCGGGCGTGCGGTTCTGTATCTCCGGAGCCGAACGAACCGGCAATACCCGTAACCTGGCCCATCACGCCGGGGTCGCCAGTGCCTTTGGGCTATCACCGGAATCGGCCGTGCGGGCGGTGACCCTGTACCCGGCCGAGATTCTCGGAATCAGCGACCGGCTGGGTTCGCTCACGCCCGGCAAAGATGCCACCCTGATTGTCACCTCGGGCGACGTCCTGGAGATCACTACGAAGGTCGAGCGGGCATACGTGGCGGGCCGCCCTGTGGACCTCTCCAGTCGCCACACCGAATTGTGGAAAAAGTACCGCGAGAAGTATCGCCGCCAGGCAGCCGAAGCGGCGCAATAGGCATTTCTTGCATATCCTGCAGGACCGACATTCTTGGTGGGCCTGCCCCCTGGCCGCCATCTCGCACGTTGCGAATTCGAGCGCCTGTACGCTTTGCGGCGGCTCTGCCTGCACGGTTCCCGATGCAGTGATGGCTATGATACCGCCAGCATGCGTTCTCGTGCGGCCTGTGGTATCTGTCGCTAGCACGTGCTGCGCGTCACACTATATGAGTCTTGATGATTAAACGGCCGGTGTTTTGGCACAAATCTATTTTCTATGCGGTTACCCTGGGCCGCTGATTTGACCGGCCCTTGATTCAAGATATATTTCCGCGCCCTCACTCGATCTCCACCGCACTGTCCGCTGGCGGACAGAGGAATGGATTATGAAGCGCGGAAACCATGCCCTTTGGGCAACCGGACTAATCATTACCTCCGTTGGCCTGTCCAGCGGGTGCAAGCACCACCGCTGCCATACGGCGGCGCCGTGCGACCCGTTCGCGGCGCAGTATGCCCAGCCCGGTGCGGCAACCATCCTGCCGGGCCCCGACGGCGCCCTGGCCCAGCCGGCTTTCGGCGATACCGGCGTGCCCCAGCTTCCGCCCGAGTATTCGCTCCAGCCACAAGGCGGAGCGATGGGCACTCCCCTGCCGCAGACGTATCCTTCGCAGAGCTATCCCGCACAAACGTACCCGGCCCCGCAAACGCAACCGGCGCCGCAAACGTATGGCCCCTCCAACGGCTACGGGGCACCCTCCACCGTTCCCGGTGGCGCCACGCCCACCCCGGCGCTGCGCCCTCATACCTCGCCCGGCTATCAATATCAGCAGCCAGCACAGCAGCCGCATACCTATCCCGGGCAGCCCTACAATGGCAATGGCCATACGCAGAGCTATCGCCCTTCGCAGTATCGGCGGTATCAACCGCAACCGGGCAGCTATGCCGCACCGCGCGTGATGAACACCGCGCCCAGCACCTCGCGCCCGGTGCATTCCACGTATACGCCCGGCACCGGCACAACCAGCACTCCGTACGGCAGCGGCGGAGCCACGGCGTCGCCCGCGCCCATTCCCCATGTCCCGCCCACGCAGAACGTTCCTGTGATCCAAGCGCCGGGCAATTTTGACGACGATGGGAACTACGACGGCAGCGAGAATCGCTCGACCGCGGCCCCTGGCCAGTGGAGGGCGGCGCGCCCTCAGCCTACGACGGGCCTGGCGGCCGCGAGCGGCATCGGCTCACCGCACGTTTCGCAGCGTTATCCGATCCATGCTTCGGCGCCTCCTGCCGCTGCTACCGCCACCGCCCCGAGCCGCCGCGTTGCGGCCTCTCAATCGGCTGGCGGATTGCACGATTCCCGCCAAACACCGCCGCAGCGCACGCTGCCGCAAGACCCGATCCCGCTGCCCAGCCGCTAACGGTAATGCCGGCCATCCGGCCCGCCATATGCCCGGTGCGGCCGTGTTACTCCGCGCCGGTTGCGGCCTCCATGATGGTTTCTTCGCGAAAGGCTTCGCGGGGAAACTCGGCGACCAGCCTTCCCTCGCGCATCACCAGAATCCGGTCACACACCGCGAGCAGTTCGGGCAGTTCGCTGGAGGTGATGACGATGCCCAACCCTCGGCCGCATAGCTCGTCGATCAGGCGATAAAGCTCGGCCTTGGCCCCCACGTCGACACCGCGCGTGGGATCATCCAACAGCAGCACATCGGGCTCGGTCAGCAGCCAACGGGCGATGATGCACTTTTGCTGATTGCCTCCGCTGAGGCTGGTGATGGCGGCTTCGGTTCCGGCCGTCTTGACCACCAGTTGGCCCACGGATTGCGCCGCCACCGCTCGTTCCCGGCCACCCCGCACCATTCCGCCGGTGGCCATCTGCCGTAGGGACGATACGGTGATATTCGCCCGCACGTTCAATTGCGGGAACAGCCCCAGCCGTTTGCGGTCTTCCGTCACCAGGGCCACGCCGGCGGCCCGAGCCTGGGCGGGATGCTCAAAGGCCACCTTCTCGCCGTTGAGGATGATGCGTCCCGAGGGCGGCACAGGGCTGGCGCCGAACAAACACTCGAACAACTCGGTACGCCCGGCCCCCATCAAGCCGGCAATGCCCACGACTTCGCCCCGCCGCAGCGAGAACGAGATGTCTTGCAGCCGCCATTGACCGGGATGGCCCACCCGCGGCAACGATAGATTCTCCACGGCCAGCACGGTTTCGCCGGGTTGGCGGCCAGAGTGTGCGGCGGCCACTTCGATTTCGCGTCCCACCATGAAGTGGGCAATCTGCCGCGGTGTCGCTTCGGCCCGGTCGAGCGTGCGGACGAATCGGCCGTCGCGCAGGACAGTGATCCGGTCAGCAAGCCGGAACACTTCGTCCATCTTGTGCGAGATATACAGGATGGTGACCCCGCGACTGCGGAGATGCTCGATCACGCCATCGAGCCGGGCGACTTCAGCCTCAGTGAGGGCGCTGGTCGGTTCGTCCATGATGATGACATCGGCTTCCAGCGAGAGCGCCTTGGCGATCTCCACCAACTGGCGGTCGCCCACGCGCAACTCGCTGACCAGCGAGCGGGGGTCGATACGGCACTGCAACTGCTCGAACAGCGCTTCGGCTTCGCGGTCCATGCGGCGGTTGTCGAGCAGCCAACCGCGGCGGTGTTCGCGGCCCAGGAAGATGTTGGCGGCCACCGGCAACGGGTCTACCAGGTTCAGCTCCTGGTGAATGATGCTGATCCCGGCGGCTTCGGCGGCGCGCGTCCCCGAGAACCGGACCGGTTTTCCCCGCAGTTGCAACTCGCCCTCGTACTCGGTGATGACCCCCGAGAGCACCTTCATCAGGGTACTCTTGCCGGCCCCGTTCTCGCCCACGATGGCATGCAGTTCGCCTTGGGCGATCTCGAACGAAACGTCGTCCAGCGCGGTTACGCCAGGAAAGTGCTTGGTGATATGCCGAATGGCAATATGGGGCGTCATGCGGCAGCCCATGGCTCACGGTTTCTCTTTCCAAGGTCCATCGCTCCATTGTCAACGGCCGGCCCTTCACCGGCAACCGGGCAATGGTGCGGTGCGATGGAAACGATGCCCGTTGCTCTCGCCTTGCCAAAATGCCAAAACAACAGTGCGGCGGCATGACCGGGCAGCAGGCGGCCGCTCCTCGCTCAACGGCCGTCCGGTTTCCGCTTGCCGGAGAACTGCTCCATGAACCACAGCTACCCGTTCTTCACGCAGTTGGCGCGGATCGTCAACTCCGGCCAGGCCCGCAGCCTCATCCTTTGGGGGAACGTCCACGATATGTTCTTCCTGCCCGGAGGCGACTCCACCTTGCCCGAGGATAAAGCGGCGGGCGGGCGGTACGTTCCGCTGGTGGAATTCTTGATCGAGAAAAGCCGCGTTCCGGGGCTGATGGCGATCGTGCAGGAATTGAACGGCCCCGTGCGATTCCTGGCCGAGGCCGACCGCCAGAAAGTACGCGATGCCTGGGTGGCCTGGCGGCTGGGAGCCGAGCCTGAAGACCTGGTCATCCATGCCCTCAGCGACCGCACGCTCCAAGCCCAAAAGACCAGCCTGGAAACCAATTTTGACAACGAACTATTAGATACCGCGGGCAAGCCAACGGTCGGCCTGGAGTTTCTGCGGCAATTGACAATTTGCTCGCGCTCGACCAGTCCCGCCGGGCGGCCGTACTTAAGCGAGAACCTGTTCATCATCATCGAAGCGGCCGACCTGCTGCTGCCCGCCGGCGATGGCGATATTTCCAGGCTCAACCCGGCCGACCGCCACCGGGTCGGCGTCGTGCAGGACTGGTTTTCCGATCCGGGCTTTTCGCAAGGCGACGATGCCGTGCTGCTGCTCACCGATTCCAAAAGCCTGGTCCATCCGCGCGTGGCGAGGCTGCCGCAATTGATGGCCGTGGAAATACCACCGCCCGACACCGATCAGCGGCACTGGTATATCCAATGGTTCATCAACACGGCACCGGCCCGGGGATTGAAGCCGCCACGGCTCTGGACCGAAAGCGAGCACGTGGCCCAGTACACGGCGGGACTATCGCTGCATGCCTTGCGGCACTTGTTGCTGGGAGCGTCGCACTCGGGCGAACCGCTTACGCCCCACCAGGTGCTGGCCAAGGTGGAAGAACACATTCAAAGCCAGTTGGGCGAGGACGTAGTGGAGTTCAAGAAACCCACCCACACCCTGAACGACGTGATCGGTTTCGCGCAGCTCAAGAAATTTCTGCACGACGAATTGCTCCCGAGATTCCGTTCCACCGGGCCCGATGCGCTGCCCGGCGCGGCCGTGGCCGGGCCGATCGGCGGCGGTAAGACCTTCTTGTTTGAAGCGATGGCCGCGGCGCTGGACCTGCCGGTGCTGGTTCTCAAGAACATTCGCAGCCAGTGGTTCGGCCAGACCGACGTTATCTTTGAACGCCTCCGCCAGGTGCTGGAAGCCTTGCAGAAGGTGGTGATCTTTGTCGACGAGGCCGACACGCAATTCGGCGGCGTGGGCCCCCATGCGCACGAAACCGAGCGCCGCCTGACGGGCAAGATTCAACAGATGATGTCCGATACCCGACTCCGGGGCCGCGTCATTTGGCTCTTGATGACCGCGCGGATTCACCGGCTTTCGCCCGATATTCGCCGGCCAGGCCGCGTGGGCGATTTGATCATTCCGGTGCTCGATCCCGAGGGCGACGACCGCCGCGACTTTCTCCGCTGGGTGCTGCAAGCCGCGCTGGGCAGAGAGGCCGACGATGCGGCCATTGCCCAACTCGACTCCCTGACCCCCGGTTACTCGGCGGCCGGGTTTGCTTCGCTTCGCTCGCGGCTAAAGGCCGAGGCCGCGTTGGATGGCCCACTGAACACAGAACGCATCGCCGAAATTGTGTACGACCAGATTCCCCCGGCGATCGGGCTGACACGCCGCTATCAAACCCTGCAAGCATTGGTCAACTGCACGCGCCGTTCGCTCTTGCCGAATCCTCACGTCACCGATGCCGACCGCGAAGCATGGCAGGCGGAAATCCGGCAACTGGAAGCCCTGGGCATCAGTTGAGCGCATGGCTTGAAGCGTGTGACGACGGGCCGCCGTCCCGGGCCGTGGCGCGCGCTGCCAATGCCACCGGTGCTGGCGCCCCCAGCTCGCCGCTCGCGTTGAGTTTGAGGGTTATGCCGCCTATGCCGGGAGCCTCGCAGCCAGCGGCCGCCGGCGCATCGCGCACAACAGCGAATTCCCTCATAACGCGCACCGCCTCAGACGATCTCAACCTATTGAAAGGGGGGAGACGCCGCGCCCCCCTGGCCCTGCGGATCGCGGTTGCATTCCGTACGGCCCAGGACCACAGGCGACCGTCAGGAGCCTGGGCCCATTGGTCGGGTCAGTCGCAGAAACAAGCAGCGGGATCACATTCCACTGCTGCCGTCTGCCGCGCGGCCGCGCATCGCCTGGCCACGTGATGCAAGCGCGATCTCGCTGGCGAAATTCGGCTGGGCTGCGCTGGGTGGTGCGGCCTCCCCTTGGTTGAAACGCCGCCCCGAGAAGCTGTCGCACCTTTAAGCGTGCGGTGCGGCGAACGGTTCGATTCCCCCAATCCCTCAGGCGGAAAGCCATGCAGCACAGACGCCCCCTTTGGCGAAGTTGGTGGACCCGCGTTGCCACCGCGACTGTCGCTGCAACCACGCTGGCGGCACCCGCGGCCAACCACATGTGGGCCGGGGAAAGTTCCAATCCATTCAAATGGTTTTCCAGAACCGAGGTTCCCCAGAGCGCGCCGCCCGATACCGCCCCGGTGCCATCGGTTGCTGCGCTGCCATCAAACATGCCGCCGGTTGCCACGGCGCCGCGCGGCCCCGCGCCGGTTGCGACCTACATCCCTTACCATGTGGCGCGGATTCAGGCGGCCATTCCGCCCTCGCCACGCATTTCGCCGCCGGTTCAGCCCGGCGATCTGTACGGTTCCAGCGCCTGGTCGCCCGAAGGTGGAACGATGCCGCTGGCCGCGGGGGCCGCTGGCGTGGTGCCCTCGATCGCTTCGCGAGCGCCGATCAGCTTGCCGCCCTCGGCCCCGCAAGGTGCCAGGTTGCCTTGGGCCGATTCGCCGTTCCTGCCGGGCAGCACCGCTTCGGCCGCGATGAAGCCGGCTCCAACCCTTGCCGTCCAACCGATGACGATCAGCCCGCCAACGGCAGTCCCGCCGCAGACGCCCGCGGCGGCCGCCAACGGCAGCATCGGCGGACCACAATTTCCGGCGCACCAACCGCGGCTCCCTTGGCAGCGCGTTCAATCGACGCAAGCCCAGGCACCCACGGCAGCGCCTGCCACGACCACACATGAAGCGGCCCCCGTGCCGCTGCTGACGCCTTCGGCGAGGGTGGAGCCGCTGGCTTCCGCTGCGACCACCGAACAAGCTGCGCCGGCAGCAACCGTTGGGCAGCCAGGGCCCTCTGACGTGGGCGGGCGCTACGGCGCCGATGTCACGCCAACTTCCGACGAACCGGAAGCATCGGAACCGATCTTGGTGGCTCCAGCCCCCGCCGAGACATCGCCATCGGCGCCGACGCCAGCAGAACCGACCACGGCAGTGCCCCAACCTGCCGAGCCAATGGCGCCTGCGGAACACACGGTACGGGCCGAGCCAACGGTACCGGCCGAGCCGACCGTGCCTGTCCAGCCAACGGTGCCGCGGGCGGAGGCGGCGTCGCAACCGCTTCTGCCCCAGTCGTTGGAATTGGTATCGCGCCAGGCGGTGCTGCACGTCACCAAGGGGTTTGAATTGGCCGACCGGCGCATGTTCTACTCCGCGCGGCGCGAGTTCCACCGGGCCTTGGAAGTGATTGCCCAAGCGCTGGACATGCATCAGCCGGCCCCGCGCCACACCACCGCGCTGGTCAACGGCCTTGCCGCGATGGACGAAGCGGCTGACTTCCAGAATCGGGCGCTCAACGTGGATCGCGACGTGCGGGAGATTGCCGCTTCACACCGGACTCCCGTTCTGCACGATCTCCAGGAGCCCATCTCGCCGCTGGCCGCCACGCAGCGCTATTACACCTATGCGCAGGAACAATTGGCCCTGGCTGTGAAGCCGCTGCAAGCTGGTTCCGCCGCGCTGTGTGCCTTGGGCAAACTGCACGACGAACTGGCCCGTGAAGAAACCGCATTCATTGAGAATCCGCAGGCCCGGGTGAAGGTGTTCCACCAGGCCGCATTGCTGGTCGATCAGAACAACTGGCAGGCCGCGAACGAACTGGCCGTGTTTCTGGCTCGCAGCGGCTACCATGCGGAGGCGCGCGGGTGGCTGCAACATAGCGTGGCCGTCGCTCCGCGTCCTGAAAACTGGCACAACCTGTCATGCCTGCACGCGGCGATGGGCCAGCACCAGTTGGCCCGCATCGCGCAGAATGAAGCCCGCCGCCTGGCGGGGATCGAGCCCAACGGACAGCCCGCCTCGATCACATCGCGGGTAGCCGTGCGCTGGGTCGAGCCCGAACAGTTTGCCTCCCTGGCGTCGAGCCTGCCGCTGGAAAGCATGCCGCCGGGCAATGTGCCGGCCGATGGAACAGCCACCAGCCCAGCGAGTGAAACCGCCCAGCGCGATACTCCGGAACCGTCGATGGCCGCACACGATGCGAAAGGCGGCCCCGCGGCTACGCGAGCGACCGAGCCGAACTCGGGCAAGGCAGCCACGGCGGCGCGGCCCGATCGCGGCCCATTCGCCCCGCAAGGCTGGAACTGGTTTCCCTGGAAGCGGTAGTCGGTACGGCGTTTGGCGTTCAAGGAAGCGCGTCCCTGTCCCCAAGACCAACCAGACAATCCTTCCGGCCGTATCCGTTGCACCTCATCCCCGCAATTCCGCAGGTGGCAACGGTCGCGGCCGGGTTCCCGGAATAAGGCCCATGAACTACGCACGGATGTTGTTGCGCCTGATTTGCGTTGGCGGCCTGGGCCGTTGGATTCCCCATCGGCACGATGGCCGATCCACTCGCAGCCGCGTGGCCCTGGCATCGGCCTGGAGTGTGCTGGGACTGGCAACCCTGGCAGGCGGGTGGTCGCTGGTTGCCCCCGATCACAGCCCGCCGCCCGAACCCTTCACCAGGGCGAGCTTCATTCCGGATGCCGCGTTTGCTTCGTTCACCAACGGTGCAGCCGCTGCCAGTGCCGACCGCGAGCGCATTCGGCAGAAGTACTTCAGCGTATCTCCCGACATTTTCTCGACGCCGCGGCCACTGCGGTTTGACCCCTGGATTGAGCAGGTGCAGTTTGCCGCTGCGCTCCACCAGCAGCATCCCGGTGGCACATCTGCCTCTGACGGCGGTGCGGTGGGTGGACCGGCTGAAGCAGTCCTTCCGCCCTCTCTGCCGCCACGGCATGGCATGCAGGGCCCTCACGTGCCTCCGCCTGTGCCCAGCGGTGCACTGCCTCACCAGGTTGGCCTGCGGACCCCGGTGGAAGAACAACTTGGCCCGGTCTTGCCGCCTGCCCTGCAAACCGGTCCCTGCTGCGACATGCAAACCTGGTCGCCGGCCGGCAGCGGCCCAAGCCTGTATTTCGGGCAGGGCAAGTATGTGAGCCCCGAGCGAACCCAGCACGTGCCGGTTTATCGGCTGCGGCCCGGAGACCGCGTGGAATGTGTGTTTCGCATTACGCGCGACGAAACCAACACGCCATACCAGTTGAACGTGGGCGATCAGGTACGCATCGAATCGCTGACCGATAAGGCCCTCGATCGCGAACTGGAAATCCTCAACGACGGCACCATCACGTTGCGTCTGCTTGGCCGGGTGCATGCTGCCCGGCTCACTGTCGATCAACTGCAACAAGAACTGCAAGAGCGATACAAGAAATACTATCGCAACCCGGAAATCACGGTGACGCCGCTCCGGGTGAACACGCGGCTGCAAGACATCATCAACTCGGTCGATAGCCGGGCTGGCCTCACTGGCGGCCAGGTGCGTGAGGTCCGGGTAACGCCCGATGGCACGTTGGCGCTGCCGGCCATTGGGTCGGTGCCTGCCCAAGGGCTGTCATTAGAAGAACTCAAGCAGGAGATCGACGCCCGATATGCCATGATCGTGCAAGGGCTGGAGATTACGCCCATTCTGCTGGAGCGGGCGCCGCGCTATGTCTACGTGCTGGGCGAAGTCCGTACGCCTGGCCGGTTTGAACTCTCCGGCCCCACCACCGTGATGCAGGCACTGGCGATGGCCGGCGGGATCGAGAGTATTGCAGGCAGCCGATTGGGCAAGGTGGTGATCTTCCGCCGCGATGCCCATTGGCGATTGGTGGCCACGCAGATCAACCTGTGGCACGAGGTTGCCGCCGGCAAGCATTGCAGCGTTGAAGACCTCTGGGTGGCCGATTCCGACGTGGTGGTGGTCCCCAAGACGAACCTCCGCATCGGTACGGATTTTGTCGGCGAGATTTTCACGCGGGGCATCTACGGCGTGATGCCGTTCCAGGGCGTTTCGATGAACTTCGCCAAGATGAGCACGCTGTAAACCGCGCGGCGCCAACGCCACGAATACGTAAGGCCAGTTCCACCGGCGCAAGGCGCAATTTTGCAGGGCCGGTTCTACCGGCCGCACAGCGCAATTTGTAGGGCCGGTTCTACCGGCCGCAAACAACACTTGGCTGTGAAATCGCTATATATAGCGCGTGTATGCCAAATCAATCTATCATTCGTGTGGCAATTGCCGGACCTGCGGGATTTACAGCCGCCGGATATGAAAGCCGCCGTCGACGTTGATCCGTTCCCCGGTGCTGAAGGGGAACAAGTCGCCCACCACGGCGCGGACGGCCCGGGCAACATCTTCTCCTTGCCCCCAGCGGCGAATCGGCGTCAAGCCTTCGGCGATCAGCCGATCGTACTTCTCCTTGACGGCTGCCGTCATATCGCTGGCGATGATGCCGGGGCAAATTTCATAAACCCGGATGGAATGTTCGGCCAGCGCATCGGCGAACAATTGCGTCATCATTCCCAGCGCGGCCTTGGTCATGCAGTAGTCGGCCCGGTTGGTCGAAACCGCATAGGCTGATACCGACGAGATATTGACGATGGTCGCCCGGTCCATCACGCCGCGGCCGATCCTTTCAATCATCGCCTTGGCCGCGTATTGGGAAAGAAAGAACGGTCCCTTGAGATTGGTGTTGAAGACGGCGTCCCAGCTTGCTTCGGTGGCTTCCAGCAGCGGCTTGCGGCCCTGCGAGGTGATGCCCGCGTTGTTAACCAACACATCCAGTCGGCCGAAGCGGGCGAGGGTTGCATCGACCAGGCGCTGCCGGTCGTCGGCCTGGGCCACATCGCCCGCGATGGCGAACGCCTGGCCGCCTTGCTGGGTGATCTGCGTGACGACCTCTTGCGCGGCCTCGGCGCTGCGAGCATAATTGACGGCCACGGCATGATCGCGGCCCAACTCCAGCGCGATCGCGCGGCCGATGCCTCGGCCGCCCCCGGTGATGAGGGCCACAGGTTGCGGCATGAGTGAGCGCTCCTGGTTGCTGGGCGGGGAGAGCCCCCCCGGCGGCGGTGACAGCGGGGCGGTCCAACACAATCTACGGAAAAGGCAGCCTGCTTCGGAAAACTCACCCTAACCCGCGGTGACGGGCACGGTGGCTGGCTGGACCAATCTCGGCTGCGTGGTACAGTAACGGCCAAGCCATCGTACGACAACCTGGCATCGTGGAAACCGAACACTGGAATGCAACGCTCGGCTCGGCGCAGGAGGGTTGAAGCTTGGATTGGAACCAAATACGGCAGATGGACTGTATCGCCGGCATGCAGCAAATGCCCGAGGGATGCGTGGACCTGGCGTTTGCCGACCCCCCGTTCAACATCGGCTACGAATACGACGTCTACGACGACCGCCTCAAGGCCGACGAATACCTCGCCTGGAGCGAAGCCTGGATGCGGGAAGTGATCCGCGTGCTCAAGCCGTCGGGCACGTTCTGGCTGGCGATTGGCGATGAATTCGCCGCCGAATTGAAGGTACTCATGCAGCGCGAGTTGCGGCTGGTGTGCCGGAGCTGGGTGGTGTGGTACTACACCTTTGGCGTGAACTGCAAGAACAAGTTCAGCCGCTCACATGCCCACCTGTTCTACATGGTGAAAGACCCGCGCAACTTCGTGTTCAACGGCGATGCGATTCGGGTGCCCTCGGCCCGCCAACTGGTGTACGGCGACCGGCGTGCCAACCCTCGCGGGCGGCTGCCGGACGACACCTGGATTCTCCGCCCACAAGACATCCCGCAGAGCTTCCAGGCGGATGAAGACACCTGGTACTTTCCCCGGGTGTGCGGGACCTTCAAGGAACGCGCCGGTTGGCATGGTTGCCAAATGCCCGAGCAACTGCTGGGCCGAATCATCCGGGCGTGCAGTCCCGAGGGCGGCACGGTGCTGGACCCCTTTGGCGGCAGCGGTACCACACTGGCCGTGGCCAAGAAATTGGGCCGCCAATTCCTGGGCTTCGAATTATCGGAGCAGTATGCCGACCAGATTCAAGCGAGGTTGGACAGCGTCAAACCGGGCGACGCACTCGAAGGCGCCCCGGAACCGCTGATCAGCGCGCCCAACACGGCCAATGGCCGCCGGCTGAATCCCGATGGTACCGTCAGCACGCCCAAGGATGGCGCTGCCGCGGGAGGCCGCAAGAATCGCAAGCAGAAATCGTCCACCGGCCAATCCACACTGCCGAATCTATGAACATTTTTGATATTCTTGATAGCTGCATACGTGTCAATCCATGATCGTGCCGCGGCTCTACGAGCCGTGCTTTACCACGAACCTATGTGTTCCACGGTTCTATGTGCCGTGCGCAAATGCCCCTGATACCGCGTTAACCACCTGCCGCGCCCCCCAAGCACCGCAAGTCACCATGAAATACGCCATCTGCAACGAGACGTTCCTGGACTGGTCTTTTGACAAGGCTTTCGCCTTTGCCCGCGAGTGCGGTTACACGGGCATTGAGATCGCACCGTTTACGATCAACAACGACGTGCGGCAGATTTCCGCGGCCAAGCGGGCGGAGGTTCGCCAGCAAGCGGTCGATGCTGGCCTGGAGGTGATCGGTCTGCACTGGCTGTTGGCCAAGACCGAGGGTTTCTACCTCACCACGCCCGACAAGGCCGTTCGCGATGCCACGGCGGAATACATTCGCGAGCTTGCCCGATGCTGCCGCGACCTGGGCGGCACGATCATGGTGTTTGGCTCGCCGCAGCAGCGGAACGTGCTGCCCGAGGTGACGATGGACGACGCCATGAAGTACGCGGCCGAGGTGTTCCAATCAGCAATGCCTACGCTGCAGGAGTGCGGCGTGACGCTGGCCATCGAACCGCTCGGCCCGGCCGAAGGCAATTTTCTGAATCATGCGGCCGACGGCGTCCGCCTGATGAAGATGGTGGACCATCCCAATTGCCGCCTGCACCTGGACGTGAAAGCAATGAGCAGCGAAGGCCAGCCGATTGCCGACATCATCCGGGCGAATGCCGACGCGATGGTTCACTTCCATGCCAACGATGCCAACAAGCTGGGTCCGGGCTTTGGCGAGGTGGATTTTGTGCCCATCTTCCAGGCGCTGAAAGATGTGAATTACGACGGTTGGGTTTCCGTCGAAGTATTTGACTACAGCCCTGGCATCGAGCGGCTGGCCAAGGAAAGCATCGACTACATGCGGCGGTGCGAAGAACAGTTGGCCTAGCCTTGTTCGGTGCGCTTCACACACCGGCAGCGCCAGAACGGCCCTGCCGGCAGACGGCAGAGGCGGGGAGCGGTTATGCCGCTGGGCGTACCGCGCGCGTGGCGATGAACGTCGCCAGGAAGGCTGAGAGCGGGTCGGCGTCGTGCGCCGGGTAACGGTCTTCGTAGAATCCAGTGAGCACGAACCCGGCTTCAAGCTGGCCGCCGATCTGGTCGTCCAGCGTGTGACCGAACTCCACCGGGAGCAGCTTATCCTGGTAGCGCCGCCGGCACTCCGCGGGGCTCAAGCTCGTGACATCCGCATAGGGGATGGCATGCCGCACCGTGAGCCTGCCCTCGCTGGTATCCTCCTCGTCGAACAGGTAACGCACGGGATTGATGAACCCGGCCAGCAGCACACCGCTGGGTTTGAGGGCGCGGTAACACTCGCGCCAAACCGGCCTCACCTGGGGCACAAAGCAGTTCGAGCAGGGATGAAAAATCAGATCAAAGGCGCCATCGGTAAAGCCAGACAGATCAGCCATGTCGCCTTCGATGGTTTCCAGTTGCAACCCTTCGCGGCGGGCGACGGTTTGATCCTGTTCGAGTTGCCGCGGCGCATTATCCAACACCGTGACGGCAGCACCGGCGGCCGCCAAGAGCGGCCCTTGTTGGCCCCCGCCGCCAGCCAGGCAAAGCACCTTGGCGCCCGCCAGCGGCGGGTACCATGAGCGCGGAACGAAGCGCGACGGCGTCAGCAGCAGTTCCAGTTCTCCCCGCCGCGCCTTGGCGACAGCGGCCGCATCCACCGGCACGGTCCAAGGGTTGGCATCATCCACCGCGCGGTCCCACGCCCGGCGGTTATGGTCGCGGATTGCGCGGCTATCAGCGGCGGTTTCCTCGGGCAGCGGGTTATCCATGGAAATGGAAAGATGATGCGGCGCCGGTTATGCGCCAATGGGGCTGGAATCGGCCTGAAGAAAATGCGAAAGCACGCCGGGCAGCAGAGCGAAATTCAAATGCACGCGGCTGCCGATGGCCCTGCGGCGGTTGAAGATGGCGCAGCCCTGCGATGATGGATCTGGCGGCGGCGCGCCGTTGCCGGCGAGCAGTGTGGCCGGGAGATTGACCGGCACGTCGTCCCTGGCCGTACATGAGCAGAGGTTTGCGGAAGCGTCCACCTGCCAGTTGGCATTCAAGTAGCCGCGCAGCGTTTCGCCGGCTTCGCCCAGCCAGATGTGCCGGCCAAGTTGTACCTCGATCGGTTCGACATGGACCAGCGGCGCTTCGAGCCGGGCCGTGGCCGGAAACACGCCGACCATGTTTTGGGAGCGTCCCTCGGGCGTTTCTAACCGTTGGCACAGGTAGGCCAGGCCACCACCTTCGGCATAAATCCGCCGGCCCCGGCAGACGTGGTTCCGCAGCGCCGAGAGCATGCAATGGTTGGCCGCCAGTTCGCGGGCAAAGCGGCCAGGGTGGCCACAGCCCAGGTAGACGATATCGGTACCTGCTGGCAGCGATTCGTCGGCCAATGGCGAAAACTCCACGACCTCCGCCCCGCGCAGTTCGAGCAGGTCGAGTGTTTCGGTGAAGTAACAGTAAAACGCTTCATCGTAAGCGACCGCCACACGGACACGGTCGCGGCCGGGGGCCGGGCGGAAAAGCTGTTCCTCCGGTAGGGAGAAACCCTCGCGATTGGCGAACTGCAACAACCGCCGGCGGCAAAACATGCTGGCCAGCGATTGTGCCAGGGCATGGCACAGCGGCTCCGGTGGGCTGCTGCCCGGCGGCAGCGCGGCGACCTCGGACTTTAAGGCCGGCACGGCCGGCAGCGCGCCCAGCACGGGTTTGCCCCAGAGCGGTTCGAGCAGTGTTTGCCAGTAACAGAAATCGGCGTGGTCGCGCACGCCATCGAGCAGCAGGGCATCGGCCTGGTCGGGGCGGGGCGGCATTTGACAACCGCGGCAGCCCAATATATCGACCACGCCCAGCCGGGGAAGTTGCAGCCAGTCGCACAGCACGTCGAGCCGGCCGCCGGGGGCCGCAGGGTCGATGGCCGCCAGCGATCCTTCGACCACGCGCAGGTCGCACTTGGTCGAGGTATGCAGGAAAATCTCGCGGCAGGTTTGCGGCGTCATCAGCCAGCTATCGAGGTGCCGGGAGGTGATACCAGTGGCCGCCTTGGCACCGCCGTAAGGACAAAAGCAGGCCCGCGAGAAGTAATGTTGGACTTGCATGCCGGACTGCCGCAGCAGGGTCAGCAGCCCCCACACCACGGGCCGGATATCGGACTGCCGTTGAAGGCTTCCAATTGCAAGTCGAGGCAGAGATGCCATACGAGCCGCCAGTGTTCCATGCGCCGTCCGACCATCGCTGCCAGGCGAAATAGGACGGGAAATGAGACTGAAAGATGAACCGGATGCCGCTGCGTTGGCCGGCATCATGGCGACCAGTTACTGCGAGGCAGACTCGCAGCCACAACTGGCGCAATTCTTAGTAGGGCCAGGGGGACCGGTCAACCCTGCCACACGGCAAATTGCGCCGTTGTCGCGGAAAATGCTTGACGGCGGCCTCAGAACCCGCAACCGTAGCGCCCTGCTGGCCACCCCCCCTCGGCAATGGCTCCCACCAGGCCGCATCGGCCGCCGCATCCAGCCCGCTGGACGTTTCAATCATTTCAACCGTTGCAGGCCGCAAGGCGCCAGGCGGTACGGCTGATGGGTCCGTGGCCATGCCTGCTTCCGTCCCGGCATAGCTCGGTCCGGATGCGGCCCCCTGCTATCACTGCCAGCAGGATTGGTCCGGACACTCCGCTTTCAGTGTATCAAACAGTCGTTTGGAAAGCGCCCTGAGGGTGCGGATACGGCCCGGGCCGGCAGGAAACGGCTGGCCATGGGCGAGGGGCCATGGGCGACGCGCTCGCCCGGCTCTAGCGGGGCGGTTGTGCCCCTGGAGTCTGCCCGGTTGCGGGCGCGGTGGCTGGCTGCAATGCACGCGGCATCTGGCTGAGGTCGAGGAACTCGGCGCCGTCGACTTCGATCCGCCGGGTATCGGTCCAGAACATGATTTTTCGGGCGGCGGCGCGGGATACTTTGCTGCCAACCTTTTCCTGTCGCCATAGTTCGGCGGCCGTTCTTGGCGTGCCTTCCAGAACCAGCAGGTTCTTGTCTTCGGTGTAGGTCATGCGTTGGGCATTGGCGGTGAAGGTTTGACCTTCGACGACGGTGTTGCCGTCGGCCAGCAATTCGAACCATCGCTGGTCGTTGCTGGCTTGCATCTGGGTGACGGTCAGTTGCCGGCATGTCAGCACCATGCCCTCGGGGCCGAGTTGATCGGTCCGGTTCGGATCGACCGTAGCATCCCAGGTGGGGATGGGAGCGTAGACCGTTTCCACGGCATCGCCGAAGATCATCTGCCGGCGCCGGAAGTTGCCGGTCAGACTGCGGTTGAAATCGACCCGCAAGAACGTGAGTTGTTTTTCTTCGTGGGGTGAGGTCGCGGCGGCCCCGGCCAAGGCACCGCGGCCAGAGGTCAACGGCGAACTTTGGCCTCGCTGGTTATAACCGGTGCGTTTCAGCCAGCCCGGCCCGCTGCCAAACACGCCGCCGGTGCGCTGGTCGATGGTGAGGTCGGCGGCTTGCATCAGTTCGAACGAATCCAGTTGCCCTCGCTGGTCGAAGGTGCGCCGCTCGATCGCCACCCCGTGGCGGCAACGCACCATGGCCAACTCGGGCCGTTGGCTGGGGCGGCTTTCGCGGCTGAACGAAACTCGTTCGCTGAACATCACCTCCAGCATTTGCGTTTGCAGCCGTTCCTGCTGATGCCGCACGATCACGTCGCGTTCGAAGGTGGCCTGCTGGCCGTCGAACAGCATGCCGCCTTGCCAATCGACCAGCAGCGGTACCGCTTGCGCCAAGGGTTCCCCCTGCAGGTCCCGCTCGATGAGCAGGGTCATCTGGCCTGGGCCGTCGATCCAGACTTTATTGCTGGCCTGGTCGAGGTTCACAGCCGCGCCATCGAGCGCCAGCCCTCGGCCTTCCACATGGCCCGGCTTCCCGATTACGGTCACCACGGCCGCATCGGGCTGTTGCTGGACGGCATGGATGCGGTCACCCGTGACAAGCATCGGCCGCTCGCCCGGCTTGGGCGTTTGGGTTTCGTTGAGCCGCGCGTTTCCGGCAACGACGACTTCAGACAGTTCCATCTCTTCGCCAACCAGCCGCATTTCAACGCGGACCAGGTCGCCCCGGACATCGAACTGCTGCTGCGGCGGCGGTGGCAACTGCTGTGGGGATGGCTGCTGTTGCGACGACGGATCATGCACCGCCAGGGGATGCTGCGCTGGCGGATGGGGCTGCTGGGCCGCGGCCGCCTGCACCGGATAAGCGGCCGACATCCGCGGATCGACGGCACGTACGGCACCGCTCCCCGAGGGCAATCCACCCGGCTGAACCCTGCCCGGCTGAACGCTGGACGGCTGGCCAGCAGGCTGCCGCACTGAGATATAACCGAGATGCCCGGCCTCCGGCGGCCGATGCGCGGCGTACATCACCTGGCCGGTAAAGGGCGCCGCGCCCGGTACGTCGCGCAAGGAAACGCGGGGCGAAGCCTCGACGAACCAGGCTTCCAGTTTTTCGGTACGGCCAGTGAGTTGCGTGGAGCGGACATCCACCTGGCCCCGGGCCATCATCCGCTGCGGCGTGAGCTTCGGCCGCAACTTGCTGTTGGAACGGCCCATGGCACCGGCCATACCCTGGCCAGGTAAGCCCTGGTCCGCGGCCTGCTCGCGGGGCACCAGATCCTCGCGCAGCCAGACATGAACTTCTTCGGCGGCCAGCCTGCCCATGCCGGCCATCTGGCTTACCGCCTGGCCTTCCAGCGAGATGACTTGCTGGCCTTCATGGGGCCGGGCATGGAGTTGCTTGGTCCAGCGGGCTTCAAAACGTTGCGCGGCCGCCGGCTCGGCCGATGCACGCTGGCCGCCTGGCCCTCGGCCTTCAGTCGGCTGGCCACGGCGGTTCTCGGGCACAACCCAACTGAGCCATCCTTCGCCGATGGCGAGAAACTGGCCGATGCGGCCGTCGGGGCCGGGCTGGTAATGCAACTGCTGGGCGTGAATCTCGTTGGTTTGTTCGCGGAACACCACTTCGCGATTGGATTCCAGACTGATCCGCCGCGTGGCAACCTCGTAAATCAACCGCTCGCCCCGGGCATATACGGCCGACGACGGCGCGCTGAGCACCACGGGGTTGCCCTTGGCCACTAACCGCTCCGGCTCCAACTTGGGAATCCGATTCTCCGACTGCGACTGCTCTTCCGGCTTCAGGAACAGTTCCAGCACCTCACACGCCAGGCGATCGCTGGGGCCGGGCGAGTTGATGCGCAACACGTCAACCTGTTCCTCAAACGTGGCGACATACTGGTGGAAGTCGAACCGGAACGGCCCGCGGCAGGTCACCGTAATCGGCGTGACGGCTTCCTGGTTTGCGGCTTCATCGTTGGGCACAACCGGCGAATGTGGTCCAGCGGCCGCATCGTCGACGGGCTCGGCTCGGGCGGCCGCGGCAATATCTCCCGGCCCTGTGCGGCCCTTGAACTGGAAGTTCATCTGCACGTCGTGCGAGAGCGTGAGCATCTTCACGCGGCCAAACTTCCGCTCGACACCTTTCTTCTTGGCCGTTTTCTCGTCCAGCAGATCAATCTGCATGCCGCGGCCCGAACCGTGGTTGGGCCCCCAGCGGAACTGGACCGTGTGGGGTGTCTGGATGGCGTCGTTTGACAGCGAGACATCAAAGGTCGAAATGGCCAGGTCGTCGGCTGGGCCCGGCAGTTTCTGATCGCTGCGGATGGTGACTTTGCCCAGCAGCAGCCCGCTTTCGACCTGGCCCACATCGCCGCGGCGGAGGTCGATCTCGCGATCGAACTTGAGGATGGCGCCTTCGGGTGCCTGGAGGATGACGGCTTCGCGGACTCGCTGTTCGTGGGGCTTGGCTTCGTCATCGGACATGAACACAATCGTACACGGTTTGATCTTGAGCTTGCCGTTGCCCAAGTTCGTGTACTCGCGCAGCAGGAGAATCCCCTGGTCGTTCTCCAACCGTTTGGGGCTGTCCAGTTCCCAAGCGCCGGGTTGGTGCCCGAACCAGGCGAGCATGGCATCATCGGGCGGGACCGCCTGCCGCGTCCCCCGATCCGGAATTTCGTCCCCGCCGCTTTCGTGGTTCCAGGCGGCCTCGGGTTCGATCAGCGGCACCACGCACCAGGCATACGCCGAGTAAGCCACAAACACGATGGCTGCGCTAACGGCGATTCTCAGCACGTGTGAACCCACGGCCATCCCCGGTTACGAATCCTTCACACGCCATAAGGCGGCCGGGAAGCCCCCCATCCTGCCAACGGCCCTGGGGGCTTCCTCCGCGGGTGCGCGAAGGCAGTGCTTTCTGCTTGGTTTCCTGCTTGCGCCGGCACGAATTGGCGGCGAAAGGCGATCTCAGTTTTCTTGTGTCTGTCTAGCGCACACCGCTAGCAGACAGCCGTCATTCCGATAACGAATAGGTTTGAATCAAATCGTCCCAACGGCGCTGCGCTTTGAGAATCACTTCGACGGTTTCTCGGGCTGCGCCGTGTCCTCCGCGGGCTGTGGTCACGTAGTCGGCTGCCGCTTGCAGTTCCTGGCAAGCATCGGCAACGGCCACGCCCACACCGACATATTGAACGGCCGCCAGGTCGGGCAGATCGTCGCCGATATAGCAGACCCGATCCGGCGTCAATTGCAGCTCCTGCAGCAATTCTTTGACGGCAGCCAACTTGTCCTGGCTGCCCTGGCGGATCACCGTGATATCCAACTCGGCCGCCCGAATCTTCACCAGGTGCGAACTGCGGCTGGTAACCAGGCCAAAACGCCCCCCGGCCCGCTGCCATAGCCGCACGCCAAACCCGTCGCGCACGTGGAACCGCTTGGTTTCGATCCCCTGGTTGTCGTAGATCAGCCCGCCATCGGTGAGGACGCCGTCAACGTCAGTCAGGATCAACTCGATGGCCTGGCACTTTTGCGTCAGTTTCATAGGTCATGGCCTTCCGCAGTGCGGGAGGGTGCGGTTGAGGCAGTTGTTTCGTAGGGCGGTTAATTCGTGCGTCAGTCAATCGTGCGGCAGTAATTCGTGCAGTGGTTAATTCGTGCAACAGTTCGTTCGTGACGCAAACTCTTTGTGGAGAGGCTCCGGGCACCTGCGATGGATTGCAAGCGGTGCATCCATCCCTTGCGCATCGTTGGATTGAGCAGCAGGCACCGTGGGGGCGGCTTGTCAGTATGGTTCGGGCCTCACGCGGTCTTGGCAATGGGAGGCAGCGCATCGCCACCGCGGCCACTGGCATCGCTACCGCGGCTACTGCCATCGCCCGACTGCGATTCCGGCAGCCGCTCTTGTTTGGGCAGATGGGCCACGATGTCGGTCACGTCGATCAGGCCCAAGGGATGGCCGGCATCATCGACGACCGGCAACTCGCTGATCCGCCGCTGCCCTAACAATTCAATGGCCTGGCTCATTTGCGTACCCACGGCGACGGCGAATGGCCGCGGCGTCATCACGGCCCGCATCGGCCCATCCAATGCCTGCTCGTTGCGGCGTTCAAACAGCCGCGCCAAGTCGCTGTCGGTGAACAGGCCCACCAGCTTGCCGGCCTGGTCGACCACCATGATCGCCCCGGTGCGGCGGCCCGGCCGGCTCCACAGACCAAACACGGTGCGAACGGTTTGCGTATCGTGCGCCAACCGGCACTCGGCCAGCGGACGCATATGGTCTTCCACCCGGCTGAGCCGAAAGCCGAGGCTGCCGCCGGGATGAAAGCGCGCGAAATCGGCCGCTTCGAACCGCCGCATCCGGCTCACCACCAGGGCCAGCGCATCGCCCATTGCCAGCATGGCCGCGGCACTGGTGGTAGGTGCCAACCCCAATGGGCAGGCTTCTTCAATCGGCCCCAGGTTCAATACGACTTGCGCAGCGGCAGCCAACGTGCTTTGAGGGCGGCAAGTGACCGCCAGCAGCGGCACACCAAACTCATTAATCGAAGGCAGCAGCCGAACAACCTCCTCGGTTTCGCCGCTTTGCGAGAACATCATCACCACATCGTCGCGGTGGATGCGGCCCAAGTCGCCGTGCATCGCTTCGGCCGGATGCAGAAAATGGCTGCGGGTTCCGATCGAAGCCAGCGTGGCGGCGATCTTCTGTCCGATCAAGCCGGCCTTGCCCATGCCCGACACGATCACGCTGCCGGTGCAACCATAGAGCAACTGGGCGGCGTGACAGAAGGCGGCATCCAACTGGCCGGCCAGTGCATCGAGGGTGCTGGCATAGGCGGCCATGATCTGTCGCCCCAGCCGGAGCTGCTCCAGTGGCATTAAGGCCGGCTCGGCCGAGCGTTGGGCATCCATTCCGCTTCCTCGTCATAGAATCCGTCGCGGGCTCGCCGTGCTGACGCCTGCGGCGAACCGCGGTAACGGTCGTGGCCGGCAGGAGGAGCTTCCATGCGCCCCGCCGTAATGCTTTGCCCGCCCTCAATCCTGGCCGCACGGGCTGAAAGCACGGCGCCGAAACGGGGCGGGTGGGGATTCTAGCGGCCGCGGCCTTCTGGTGCAACGCTGGAGACAGGGCGGGGAGCATGTGCGGCACCGCAGCATGAGGCTGCGCATGGCAGCACTGCTGGCGCGAGGGTTGGGCTGGACAATCCGTGGGGGTTTGATTAACGTCCGCCTCCCCTTGCCCAACCTATCGTTTGGCGCTCCCCCATTGGGCCGACCAGGCAGATAGGCATGGCGGCGGTCGGTTGCGCCACGCGGCGCGAGATTCCTTCTTTCTGATTGGCTAGCACAGGGTTCCCGAGGATCGGATGCCTGGCCAGGATGCGGCACTATTACGGCGGATGTTAGCGCGTCCGTACGATCTGATCTTGCCAGTTGGCATGATGGCCAGCGTGCTGGTCATCATGGTGCCGCTGCCGACAACCTTGTTGGATATTATGTTGTCGGCCAACATCACGCTGTCGGTCATCATGCTGCTCACCACGATCTACGTGAGCAAGCCGCTGGATTTCAGCATTTTCCCCTCGCTGCTGCTGGCCAGCACGCTGGGCCGACTGGTGCTCAACGTGGCCACCACGCGATTGATTCTCACCAACAGCGGCCGCGACGGTTTGAACGCCGCGGGCGACGTGGTGCGAACGTTCAGCGAGTTTGTGGCCGGCGACAAGGTAGTGGTCGGCCTGATTATTTTCGTCATCATCGTGGTGATCCAATTTGTGGTCATCACCAAGGGTGCTACCCGCATCAGCGAAGTGGCCGCGCGGTTTGCCCTGGACGGCATGCCCGGCAAGCAGATGGCGATCGACGCCGACCTGCAGGCCCGCATCATCGACGAGAACGAAGCCAAGCGGCGGCGCGAAGAAGTCGCCCGACAGGCCGACTTTTACGGTTCGATGGACGGTGCCAGCAAGTTCGTCCGCGGCGATGCCATCGCCGGGATCGTGATCACGCTGGTTAATATCGTGGGCGGGTTGATCGTCGGCATGGTGGAAAACGGCATGGCCTTCAGCGAAGCCATGGGGCTGTTCACCCGGCTGACCATCGGCGATGGCCTGGTCAGCCAGGTGCCGGCGTTCCTGATTTCGGTGGCGGCGGGTTTGCTGGTCACGCGGAGCAGCGAGTCGTCCAACCTGCCCTCGGAGTTTCTCTCGCAGTTGTTCATGCGGCCCCAGGCCTTGATGGTGGCCGGCGGTTTCCTGTGCATCTTGATCTTCACCAGCCTGCCCACGATTCCGCTGGTGACCTTGGGCGGCGGTTGCATTGGCCTGGCACTGCTGCTGACGCGCAAGCGGCAAGAGGAAGAAGTCCGCGAGGCCAAGGCCCAACAGGCCGAAACCGAATCCAAAGCCAAGAAAGAGGAGCGGATTGAAGATTGCCTGATCGTCGATCCCATGGAAATGGAGATTGGCGTGGGTTTGATCCGCCTGGCCGACCCGGCCCGCGGCGGCGATCTGCTGGACCGCATCCAAGGCGTCAAGAAGAAGGTGGCCTCCGATATGGGGCTGCTGATGCCGCGCGTCCGCATCCGCGACAACCAGCGCATCGACCAGAACGGCTACGTAATCAAGATCGCCGGTTCCGCCGTCGCCGAAGGCACCGTGCATCCCAAGCTGCTGCTGGCGCTGGAGTCGGGCATGACCTCGGCCAAGGTGGAAGGCATTGAAGGCCGCGATCCCGTGTATGACATGCCGGCCGTGTGGATCGACCCGGTCCATCGCGACCGCGCGGCCATGGCCGGCTATACGGTGGTGGAACCAACCAGCGTGCTGGCAACCCACCTGACCAAGGTGGTCTCCGATCACGCCGACGAGATTCTTACGCGCGACGCCACCAAGCACCTGATCGAAGAACTCAAGGCAACTTCCCCGGCCGTGGTCGAGGAACTCATCCCCAAGGTGATGAGCCTGGCCGAAGTGCAGCAGGTTCTGCAGATGCTGCTCCGTGAGCAAGTCAGCATCCGCCAGCTTGGCGCCATCCTCGAAGCGCTGGGCGACCATGCCGGCCGGCCGGACAAGGACCCGGTACGGCTGACTGAGTTGGTACGCAACCGGCTGGCTCGGAGCATCTGCACCCGGTACTCCGACGAGCATCACCGCCTGAAAGTGATCACCTTGGCCCCGGAGATGGAAGACCGTATCGCGGCCAGTCTCGAAGGCGGAGGGTTGAACGTCCGCATGTCGCCGCAGGCGATCGAAGCGACCTGCGAAGCCATCCGCCGCGAGGTGCAAAAGCTCGAACAGGAACAACGCCCGGCGGTGGTGCTGGTCAACCCGGCCATCCGCGCCGGCTTGAAACGGATCACCCAGCGGCACCTGCCCCGGTTGGCGGTGCTGTCCTACAACGAAATCACCCGAGATACCGTCGTGGAAAGCGTGGGCGTGGCCAGCGACGCGAGACCGGCAGCGGCAGCCACCGCCGGGGCCTGAGCGACCCACCGTCCAGGGCCGCCCGTACAGCGCCGGCTGTCAACGACCAGTAAGTCAACCAACGGGCAATAAGCCAACCAAGAATCACTGAGGCAATCAACGATCCGGCAACAGAGGCAAGGCAACCCAAGCAGGACAATCCAGCAAAGCAGATTAGGGCTGCCGGCAGGACGTAAGGACCCCGCGGTCCAAGCGAAAGCCGACGGCGGCAGACAGCCCCACTTGTTCCTTCTCATACGCACAGATAGCGATGGAAATTAAGACTTATCGCGCGGCGAGTTTGCAGGAAGCACTGGCGATGGTGCGCGAGGACCTCGGCCCGAGTGCGGCCGTGCTGCACACGCGGGAAATCCGCGGTCACCGTTTGCTGCGCTGGATCCCCGGTGTGCGCAAGGTGGAGGTGGCGGCATCGCTCGATGTGAACGTGCCCAGCCGGTTGCCTCGCCGCGAGGCGCCAGAGACCGCCCGGGCCACAGCGCCGGCATCGCCAAGCTCGGTCGGCAATGGCTCAGCAGCGGCGGCCCCGGGTGCTGCGGCAGCCAGCGCCGCGGGGACTCCAGCAGCTAGTGCTGCGGTGGCACGGCCGCACTCGGCACCGCCGCGCGACTTGGGCAGCGAGCTGAAATCGCAGTTGGACGATCTTCAAGCCATGCTGGCCGACCTCTGCCGCCACTCCCAGGTGGCCGGACGGCCCGATGTGCCCCAGGAACTGTTCCACCTGTTCACCGATCTGATCGAAGCCGAAATTCCCGAGGATATCGCCCGGGAACTGATCCAGCGGGTGCGGCAAGTTCACGATTTGGAAGAGCTGGCCGATCCGGCACAAGCCAAGGCCCACGTGGCGCGGCTGATCGAAAACGAAATCGCCGTGGCCGGCCCCATCCACCTGGTGCCGGGACAACGGCGGGTGGTCGCCCTGGTAGGGCCGACCGGCGTGGGCAAGACCACCACCATCGCCAAGCTGGCAGCCAACTTCCGGCTGCGCGAGCGGCGCAACGTGGGCCTGATCACCGTGGATACATACCGCATTGCCGCCGTCGAGCAGTTGCGGACGTATGCCGACATCATCAACCTGCCCATGAAAGTGGTTTCGTCGCCGCGCGAGATGCGCGAAGCCATCGCCCAAATGGCCGATATGGACCTGATCCTGATGGATACCGCCGGCCGGAGTCCCCGGGACGAGGTCAAAATCCATGAGCTCAAGGCATTCCTCACCGAGGCCCAGGCCGACGAGGTTCACCTGGTGCTCTCCAGCGTGGCGGGAGCCGCGACGCTGGCGCGCACGGCCGAGCGGTTCGCCACCGTCGGCACCACCGCACTGATTCTGACCAAGATCGACGAAGCCACGGGGCTGGGCAATCTGCTGCCGCTGGCGCGCAGCAGCGGCTTGCCGCTGAGCTATCTGACCGATGGCCAGAACGTGCCCGACGACATCCAGGCTGCCCAGCCACAGGCCCTGGCGCATGCCATGCTGGGAATCAGCGCAGGCTAGGTGGCGCGCGGCCGGCCTTGCGACCGGCTCTCCGCTCGTTCGATCCCCGTACTGGTCCCCCGACTCCAAGCAATCATGTTCGACGACCAAGCCAAGGAACTGCGACAGCTCGTCCGTATCGACGGGACTCGGCTAGCGCCACAGCATCCGCCGCCGCGGCTGATCGTGGTCGCCGCAGGCAAGGGAGGCGTTGGCACCTCCACCGTGGCGCTCAACCTGGCGGTGGCGATGGCCGCGACCGGTTCGCGCATCCTGTTGGTCGATGCCGACCCGGCCGCCGCCGATATCACCAACCGGCTGGGGCTGCTGCCCGACCACTGCCTGGCTCAGGTACTGTCCGGCTGGAAAACCATCCGCGAAACCTGGCTGGACGGGCCAGCAGGCATTCGCGTGTTGCCGGGTGGTTGGGCCGAACAGCAACTGGATGCCTGGTCGCCGCAGGGCCAGCAGCGACTGCTCGATGAACTGCGATCGCTGACCGGGCAAACCGATTACGTAGTGCTCGACGTGGGCCGCAGCCCTCACCCGGCCTCGCGGCTATTGTGGCAAGCGGCCGATACAGCGGTGCTGGTCAGTACGGCCGACGTGGTCGCCGTGATGGATACCTACGCGGCCATCAAGCTATGCCTGGGCGATGGAGCCCAGGCGCACGTGTGGTCGCTGTTCAACCTGGTCGAGGACGAAGGGCAGACCGACGATGCGTTCGCCCGGCTGTCGATGGCTTGCCAGCGTTTTCTGGGCCGTGAAGTTGGCTTCGGGGGCGCGTTGCCTGCCATCGAGTCGCTGGCGGCCGCGCAAGGTCATGTCCTGCTATCGGCCCAGCGCGATCCGACCGCAGCCCAGACGTTGCGGCGATTGGCCGTGAAGCTCCGGCACGCCAGCGAAACCGATCAACGCCTGGCACCGCCAGCTCACTCGCTTGCAACTCCCTGGCCGGCCACGGCCTGCGGCCCTTGTGCCGGGACAGCGAGCCATGAATGAGGTGGCAACCGTGCAATATTTGGGTAGCCGCCGGCAAAGTCGCACGTGCGACAGCAGCCCCCTGCGGCAGACTCCCGCACAAAACCAGAGAAAGGATTCAACCCTGGAGTCCCGTGGGCCGATAAAGCCAACATCCGTCCGAACGCTCCGGCGCATCCAAGTCTGCCGGTTAGCGAAACCTGGCGGGTCAGGCGAACGAAAGGGCCTTGGCGGTGGGACGGAAGTACGCAGGCATCCTGGGTTGGCTGGCCTTCGCGCTGACCTTGGCGCGCGGACTGGTGCTCGGTCGCCTGGAGCCAGGGCTGCTATGGCATGCCGTGGCGGCCATGTTTGTGATGGCAGCGGTGGGATGGCTGGCGGGAACGCTGGCCGAGAGCCTGGTTGCCGAAGCCGTTCGGGTCCGGTTCGCCGCCGCCTGGCAAGAACAAGCTTCGGCTACCGACACGTCCGCGGAAAGCAACAACCAAGACCGCTCCTTGGCGGCCTGAATCGCGCAAGTCACAACCAGCCACTTCCCGAAAGCGGCCTGCACAAGTTGAAACGGTAAGACGCCCCTGGCCGCGGGATGGAAGCTGGCCATTGATCGTCCATTAAGCTTCGGTCATTCAAGCGGATCGACTGCACACGAAAAAAACGGCAATCGCCGGTCATGATGACCGGCTTGGTGTTCACGGAGGAATGCATGCAGACCACGGCTGTCGCTCCCGACGAAATCACTCAGCTCTGGCTCGACTACAAGCGGGATCCCGGTAACAAGCAATACCGCAACCGGCTCGTCGAAAACTACCTGCCGCTGGTCAGGTACAACGGCGAACGCATCTGGTCGCGGCTGCCGGAAGGAGTCGAACTGGACGACTTGATCTCGGCCGGCGTGTTCGGATTGATGGATGCCATCGAGGCGTTTGACCTGAGCCGTGGAGTGAAGTTCGAAACCTACTGCGTACCGC